>JBFXGQ010000324.1:0-5716 GCA_050177915.1 Pseudodonghicola sp.
AGACGCTGCTGGGCTCGGCGATGTCGGCGCAGAACATGGTGTTGCTGCTGGTCAACGTGCCGGTGGACTCGCACTACCTGCTGCTGGACTGGGACCGCATGATCGCCGAGATCGACACCCTGCTGCCGCGCGACCATGCCCCGGTGATCCGCCGGCTGGCGGCCGAGATCGACCGGACGCTGGCCGCCTTCATCCGCGGCATGGGCACGGTCTGCCTGATCCTCGGCACCTATTACGCGGTGGCGCTGATGCTGGTGGGGCTGCAGTTCGGCCTGGTGGTCGGCGCCATCGCCGGTTTCGTCACCTTCATCCCCTATCTGGGCGCGCTGATCGGCGGCACGCTGGCGATCGGGCTGGCGCTGTTCCAGTTCTGGGGCGACTGGCTGTCGATCGGGCTGGTGGCCGGCATCTTCGTGCTGGGCCAGGTGGCCGAGGGCAATTTCCTGACGCCGAAGCTGGTCGGCGGCTCGGTCGGGCTGCACCCGGTCTGGCTGCTGCTGGCGCTGTCGGTCTTCGGCACGCTGTTCGGCTTCGTCGGCATGCTGGTCGCCGTCCCGGTCGCCGCCGCGCTGGGGGTGCTGGCGCGCTTCGGGGTGCAGCAATACCGCGACAGCCGGCTTTATCGCGGCCTGTCGCACCCGGATCAGGACGCCGAGTGACATGGCCGAACAGCTGAGTTTCGATCTGCCCTACCGGCAGGCCCTGGGGCGCGAGGATTTCTTCGTCTCGCCGGCCAATGCGCTGGCGGTGGTGATGGTGGAAAGCCCGATGCCCTGGCCCGGCGGCCGACTGGTGCTGAGCGGACCGGCGGGGTCGGGCAAGACCCATCTGACCCATGTCTGGGCCAGCCGCGCCGGCGCGCGCATCGTGCAGGCCCGCGATCTGCGCGAGGAGGATGTGCCCGAGCTCGCCCGCGGACCTATCGCGGTCGAGGACGTGCCGGAGATCGCCGGCGACATGGCGGCGCAGAAGGCGCTGTTCCATCTCTACAACCTGATCCTCAGCGAGGGGCATGCGCTGCTGCTGACCGGCCGGCTCGACCCGGCGCTGTGGCGGCTGGGCCTGCCCGACCTGCAAAGCCGGATGCAATCGGCCCAGCATGTGGCGCTGAGCCCGCCGGACGACGCGCTGCTGGCCGCCGTTGTCACCAAGCTGTTCAACGACCGGCAGCTGATGCCGAAGCCGGATGTGATCCCCTATCTGGTGTCGCGGATGGACCGCACCTTTGCCGCCGCCGGCGAGATGGTCGAGCGGATGGACCGCGCCGCCATGGCCGAGGGGCGCACCCTGACCCGGTCGCTGGCGGCGCGGCTGCTGGGCACGCCGACGCTGGAACTGGACGAACCCGACCAGCCGCAGACGGCCGGGCGCCAACGCGATTGACCCGGATGACACGATCCCGCATTTTCAAGACTAAAGACCAGAGGATGCCATGACCCTCACCTCGGAAATCGAACACCCCGAATGGGGGCCGTTCGGCCGCCCTCTGTTCAACGATCCCAGCGCCCGGGCGTTGTCGCGCGTCGGCGTCGTCGATGTCGGATCGAACTCGGTCCGTTTGGTGGTGTTCGACGGCGCCGCGCGGTCGCCGGCCTATTTCTACAACGAGAAGATCATGTGCGCGCTCGGCGCCGGGCTGTCCGATACCGGCCGGCTGAACCCCGAGGGGCGGGTGCGGGCGCTGTCGGCGCTGCGCCGGTTCCAGCATCTGGCCGAGGGCATGGACCTGCCGCCGCTGTCGGTGGTCGCCACCGCGGCGGTGCGCGATGCCGCGGACGGGGCGGAGTTCTGCGCCGAGGTGCAGCGCGAGACCGGGCTGAAGATCTGGGTGATCGACGGCGAGGAAGAGGCGCGGCTGTCGGCGCAGGGCGTTCTGCTGGGCTGGCCCGGCGCCTATGGGCTGATCTGCGACATCGGCGGCTCCTCGATGGAACTGGCCGAGATCTCGGGCGGTCAGGTCGGGCGGCGGGTGACCTCGCCGCTGGGGCCGCTGAAGCTGCAGGACGTCAAGGGCGGCCAGCGCGGCCGCAAGGCGCATATCAAGACGGTGATGGAGGATCTGAGCGCCCGCATGGGACCGCAGCGCGACCGCCTGTTCCTGGTCGGCGGCAGCTGGCGCGCCATCGCCCGGATCGACATGACCCGGCGCGGCTATCCGCTGAAGGTGCTGCACGAATACCGGATGACCGCCGCCTCGGTGCGCGCCACCGCGCAGTTCATCGAGACCAGCGATCTCGACACCCTGCGGTCGATCAGCGGCATCTCGGCGGCGCGGATGGCGCTGGTGCCCTATGCGATCGACGTGCTCAGCCGGCTGGTGCGGACCTTCAAGCCCAAGGATATCGCCATCTCGAGCTATGGCATCCGCGAGGGGCTGCTGTACGAGCAGATGCCGCAAAAGCTGCGCGACCGCGATCCGCTGATCGAGGCGGGCTATTTCGCCGAGGCCAAGGATGCCCGCATGCCCGGGTTCGGCAAGACGCTGTTCCGCTTCGTGCTGCCGCTGTTCCCGCAGGCGCCGAAGACCCAGCTGCGGCTGATCAAGGCCGCCTGCCTGCTGCATGACGTCAGCTGGCGTGCCCATCCCGACTATCGCGCCGAGGTCTGCTTCGACCTGGCCACCCGGGCCAATATGGGCGGGCTCAAGCATTCCGAACGGGTGTTCCTGGGCCTCGCCCTGCAGCACCGCTATCGCAACAAGCGCGAGGGCACCCGGTTCGAACCGATGTATGCGCTGCTGGACGAGAAGTCGCAGAAACAGGCCGAGATCCTGGGAAAGGCGATGCGTTTCGGCGCCATGTTCGTGATGCGGCCCGATGCCGATATCGGCCATCTGAACTGGTTCCCCAAGAAACGTCAGCTGGAACTGGCGCTGCCCGGGGAGGCCCGGCCGCTCTATGGCGAGGTGGCGCAGGCGCGGCTGATGTCGCTGGCGCAATCGCTGGGCGCGCAGGTCACGGTGACCACCCGCGACTGAGCCGCCGCTCGGCGATCAGATCGGATGCTGTCAGATCAGATGTCGTCAGATCAAATATCGGTGGCGCCGGAGGGCGCCGCCCCCTCTGCCCCGGGCGCGGAGTCTGGACCGGTGTCGGGGGCCGTTTCGGGCGTGACTTCGGGCTCGGGCCTGCGGCGGATGATGATGTCGCCATTGGGCAGCATCTCGGGCGGGTAATAGCGGGTCCAGTCCTTGACCTCCTCCATCATGCCGGCCAGCGCCGGCCCCATCTCCTGCAGGAAGGAGCGCATCGAGGGGCCGAACTGCGCGGCCATGTCGCGCAGATTGTCCATCGCCGGAGCCATTTCCTGCTTGAGCCCGTCCATGAACAGCTCCAGTCCCTGCTCCATCTTCGAACGGTTCTCGCCGTCCTGCTCTTCGGCAAGGACAGGGGCGGCGGTCAGGCTGGCGGCCAGCAACAGGGGAAGCATGCGTTTCATGCCGCCAATATAGGGCGCGCGCGCGCCCTGCGTAAGGCTCTTGGTCGTCAAATGTCGATGTCCAGCGACACCGGGAAGTGGTCCGAGGCGGTCAGCAGCGCCTCGCGCAGCTCGGTCATCGCCCAACAGGTCTCATCCTCGAACGGATGCCAGATGCGCCAGGCCGGCCGCCGCGCCATCAGATCCTGCGAGATCATGATATAATCCAGCAGCGCGTGCAGATAGCGCCCCTTCCCCGGCACCTTGAACCGCGCCGTGGTGGGCAGCGCCCGGGTGTGATGCTGCAGCGCCTTGCGCGCATGCGGGTCGAACAGGTCCTCGCCCAGCAGGATCTCGACCGACGAGCGCCCGAACAGATCCTCGAATTCGTCGAGCCCGGGGCCGTCGTTCAGATCGCCCATCAGGATCACCGGCTCGCCCGCGGCGCGATGGCCGTCGATCCGCCCCCGCAGCCAGATCGCCTGCGCCAGCTGCTTGCGGCGGTTGGCGATCGAGGAGCGCATCATCGCGTCATGGCTGCCCTCGCCACGCGGCGCCTTGGATTTCAGATGCGCCCCGATCAGCCGCAGCCGGGTGCCGGCGGCGGTCTTCGCCGCGATCTCCAGCGGCGGTTTCGAGAAATTGACCAGATCCTCGGTGCCGTCGTTGTCGAGGTCGATCCGGAACACCCCGTCGAAGCGCGGCGCCCCGGTGCTGCCCTTCTTGCCGGTCTCCTCGCCGCGCGGGTCGTGCCGCACCTCGATCGCCGCCGGATCGTAAAGCAGCGCGATCTCCTGATGGGTCTCGTTGGCGAAGCCGATCAGCGCCCGGCTCTGGCGCAGATCGAAGGCCTGCGCGAATCCCTCCAGCGCCCGCAGGGTGTTCTGCCGCCGCCCGGTATTGGGCGCCTCGATGATCATGACGGCATCGGCGTCCAGCGCGGTGAAAACCTTGCCCAGCGCCTCGATCTGCTGGGCGCGGGTCACCCCCTCGCGGCCGGACCACTGGTCGTCAACCATCAGCTGGTCGTCATTGTCGAAGAGATTGGCGAACCACTCCACATTGTAGGTCGCCAGCCGCATCAGCCCGCCTCCCCGCTGATCTCGGCCCAGGCGCGGTTGATGTCGGCCATCCGCTTCTCGGCCAGCCGGATCGCCTCGGGCGGGACGCCGCGGGCGATCATCCGGTCGGGGTGGCAGTCGCGCACCAGCTGGCGGAACGCCTTGCGCACCTCGGGCAGCGGCGTGTCGGGCGTCACCCCCAGCACCGAATAGGGGTCGGGCTCGGCCTCCGGCACGAACCGGGTGCGCAGCGCCTGAAATTCCGCCGGCGTCATCCCGAAGATATCCGCCACATCCTCGAGAAACTCGTTCTCGTCCGGGTGATAGAAACCGTCGGCGAGGGCGATGTGGAACAGCCCCTCCATCAGATAGCACAGCGTCTTGCGGTCATCCTCGAACATCCGCGCGATGCGCCTGGCATAGTCGCGATAGCCCGCCACATCGGTCCGCGCCAGGTTGAACACCTTGGCGGCGCCGGCCTCGTCCTTCCGGGCGATCTGGAACACCTCGCGGAACGCGGTGACCTCGTCCCGGGTCACCTGGCCGTCGGCCTTGGCCATCTTGGCGCCCAGCGCGATCACCGCGATGGCAAAGCCGACGCTGCGCTGGGGCGGCGTGCGCAGGCGGTCGAACACCTGCGTCAGGCTTTCGCCCTGCCTGAGCGCGGTCAGCGCGTCGGATATGCGGGACCAGAGTGACATGGGCGCAGCTTACCGCGACTGCGGGCCGGTGTCAGGTGCGTCAGATGATGTCGGGGAGAGAATTTTCCGCGTCAGCACAAGCCACTGCCGGCGGTTCTGAAACCGTCAGCGGATCAGATCGCCCAGCGGATCAGCGCCCAGAACCCGGCCAGAACGGTGGGGCAGAAGGTGCCGGCAAAGCCGAGGCTGCGCAGCAGGGGCGACCGGTGGCAGCCGGCCCAGAACAGCAGCCGCATCAGCGCGAAGGACAGCCCCAGCGCGATCGCCGCGGCGCCGCCCAGCGTCAGCGCGACGAAGGGCCAGACCGCCAGCGCCAGCACCAGCTGTTCGACGGTGTCGGAAACCACCTGCCGGTCGAGACCGGCACCGCGCACCGCCTCGGGCGCGGCGGCGTCGGTGCCCCGCCGCGCGGCGCGCCGGCCGATCATCGCCGCCAGCATCAGCCCCGGCGCCAGAAAGGCGCCCGGCAGAGCCACCGGGGCGGGCAGATAGGGCAGGCCCAGCAGAGCCGGCCCGGACAGGACCGCCAGCGCCCAG
>JBFXGQ010000325.1:0-5704 GCA_050177915.1 Pseudodonghicola sp.
TCCGGATGGTCATCGAGGTGCAGGCGCCCAGGCCCGCCGCCACCAGCCCATAGGGCGACAGGCCGCGGTTGCTGCCGCCGACGCTCAGCGGTTCGTCCGCCAGCAGGTGGTGGTCGGGCCCCGACTGCACGTCCTGCAGATAGCCCTCCGCATCGGCCTCGGTCACCCGCACGATGCCCTCGGGCGCGCCGGCGGGCGCGGCGGGGGCCTGCAGGGCCAGATAGCGGCTGGACCAGGCGGCGATCACCTCGGCGGCATATTCGGCATCCTCGGGACGGCTGATCAGATGATCGGCGGTGTCGAGGGTGACGAAGCTCTTGGGATGCTTCTTGGCCAGAAAGATCCGGGTGGCGTTGTCGATCCCCACCACATCGTCCAGCGGCGCATGCATGATCAGCAGCGCCGCCTTCATCCGGTGCAGCGCGTCGTCCAGACTGGCGGCTTGGATATCCTCGATGAAACTTCGGGTGATGCTGAAGCTTCGGCCGTCAAGTTCAACCTCTGCCACGCCTTTTTCGCGGATCTCGGGCAGGGCGTCGCGGATCAGATGGGTGACATGTTCGGGGTCGTGCGGCGCGCCGAGCGTGACCACCGCCCTGACGCTGGCGATCTCGGGGGTGGCGCGGATCGCTGCCGCACCGCCCAGCGAATGGCCGATCAGCAGCGCCGGCGCCATGCCGCGCGCGGCCAGAAAGGCGGCGGCGGCCTGCAGGTCTGCGACGTTCGAGCTGAAGCCGGTATTGGCGAATTCGCCCTCGGAATGGCCCAGCCCGGTGAAGTCGAAGCGCAGCACCGCGACGCCCATCGCCGCCAGCCGCGCGGCAATCCGCCGGACCGCGGGAATGTCCTTGGAACAGGTGAAGCAATGGGCGAAAAGCGCAGTGGCCAGATGCGGCCCCTCGGGCAGATCCAGCCGCGCGGCGAGCGTGGTGCCGTCATGGCCGGGGAAGGTGATGCGTTCGGTGGGCATGAGCGATCCTCTGTTGCGGTCGCGCTTAGGCTGGGCGCAGTTGGCGGGGTTATCAACCCCCCGGAGCGAAAGGAAGAGCTGCCATGTCGGCCATGCGTGCACTCGGGATCGGTCTGGCCCTTTGCGGGGCGGCGGCGGTGGCGGCGGGCTATGGCGGCGCGCTGCACCCGGCGCTGGATGCGCTGGCGGTGTTCCGGGTGCCCCTGGGGTTGGCCACCGCGCTGCTGCTGGCGCTGCTGTGGCGGCCGCTGTGGCTGGTGGCCCCGGGGGTGGCGCTGATGGCGCTGGCAGTGGGGCCGCGGCTGTTGGCCAGCCGCGACATCGACGTGACCGGAGTGGCCGGGGCGGCGCCGGCGCAGGATCTGGTGCTCTATCAGAAGAACCTGCTGTTCCGCCTGCCGAGCCGCGATCTGGTGGTCGCCGACATTCTGGCCCGCGCCCCCGATATCGTCACCCTGCAGGAGGTGAGCCGGCCCAACCAGGCGGTGCCGACGGCGCTGCGGGCGGCCTATCCGGCACAGAATTTCTGCGAATACCGCGTCAACGGCGGTCCGGCGGTGCTGTCGCGCTGGCCGATGGTGCCGGGCAGCGCCGCCTGCGGTCCCGGTCTGGCGGCGATGCAGGTCGAAACGCCGATGGGGCGGATCTGGGCGGTGTCGATCCACCTGCGCTGGCCCTGGCCCTATCAGCAGCCGCACCAGCTGGAGCTGCTGGAGCCGATGCTGCGCGAGATGCAGGGGCCGAAGGTGATCGGCGGCGATTTCAACAATGTGGCCTGGTCCGAGGGCGTCGCCCGGGTCGAACGCGCCAGCGGCACCGCCCGGATCGGGCGCGAGGCGGTGACCTTTGCGCTGCCCTTCGGCGGGCTGGGTGTGGGCATCGACCATATCCTCGCCAGCTCCGGCGCCGCGGGCACGATCACCGTGCTGGAGCGGCTGGGATCGGATCACCGCGGCCTGCTGGGCCGGATTTCGCTGGGCCTGCCGCCGGTGCCGGGCGCCGACGCGCTGAGCGGCTAGCCGGGCAGGGTGCCGCGCAAACCGGCACCCGCGGCGGCTGCGACATCGGGCACGGCGGTTTGGGGTCGGCAAATCCGGCACGCGCTGCTAAGCCGGTCGCATGACCGAGATCTTGCAGAAATCTATCCCCTATGACGTCACCGACCAGCGCCGGCTGCCGGGCATCCAGCCGCTGGCGCCGCAGGACTGGCTGCTGCGCGACGATGCCTTCGCCGCCCAGATGGCGCACCGTGACCGGCTGCTGGCCGAGCGGCGCGCCGATGTGGTGGCACTGGACGAGGGCGCCCGCCCGGCGGCGCTGGAGCTGCTGGATCTGGTGCTGGCGCGCGCCTATCCCGGCGCCGGCGCCCAGGTGATCCGCCCCGACGGGGTCACCGTGACGATCGACCGCAGCGATCCGATGGGCACGCTGGGCCGGCTGGTGCAGCAGGACTTCTGCATCCTGGAAAAGCCCGCAGGCGCCGCTGAGCACGTGCTGACCGCCGCTGTGCTGTGCTTTCCCGCCAACTGGACGCTGGCCGAGAAGTTCATGCGCCCGCTGATCCGCATCCATGTGCCGGTGCCGGAATACGACGCCGATATCGCCGCGCGGGTGCAGCGGCTGTTCGACGGGGTGCAGCCGGAGCGGCCGCTGTGGCGGTTCAATGCGCTGTGGTACGACGATCCCGAATTGCACCAGCCGCGGCGCGAGGCCGACAAGCGGCCGCATCGGCGGGCGGCGGCGGTGGACTATCTGCGCAGCGAACGGCAATCGCTGCTGCGGCTGCCGCAGAGCCGTGCCGTGGTCTTCGGCATCCATACCTTCGTGCTGGCGCGCGCCGATGTGCCCGGCGGCGCCGCGCGGCTGGCCCAGGTCGCCGCGTCGCAGGCGGGCTGAGCGGGGTCAGATCGGCAGGTACGCCAGCGCCTCGGCCAGCAGGCCGGAACTGCTCATCGACACCACGCAGGCGGTCAGGGACAGCACCTGGGCGTTCAGCCGGAAATCCTCGCCGCGGATCAGGTTGACGGCGGCCATCGAGACCGCCACCGGGGCGGAGAGGAACACCAGCATGCCGGTCATGCCCCAGCTGGCCAGCCGCTGGAGATCGCCTTCCCGTGCGTCGGCGGTGGCGCGCGGGATCAGCTCGCTCGGGTGCGGCTCGTAGCGGAAGGCGAGCGCCAGCGCCTCTTCCTCGGACAGCGCCACCGGGCCGGGCGGTTGCGGCTCGGGCTCGTGGCCCAGGATGGTGTCGGCCTGCTGCGACAGATCCCGCGCCATCGCCTCGACCGGGCCGAAGCGGCCGGCCTTGGAGCTGAGGATCTGCTGCCGGCCGCGCACCCGGCGCGGCGAGACCGCGGCGAAGGTGCCGAGGAACTGATCGAGGCTCAGGATCATGTCCGGGTCGAGCCATTCGATCTGATGCGCCGGATAGGCCTCGACCATGCGATAGAGCATGACCACCAGCAGCAGCTGCGAGATGTCGCTGTCCTCGCCCAGCGGCGAGATCGGGCAGAGGCTGAGCTCGGCGCGCTGCAGCACCGCGTCCTCGGGCAGCGGATCGGCGCCGGCGGCACGTTCGACCAGCCGGCCGCTGTAGGGCGCCGGGTCGAGCGTGATCTTGGCGACATAGTGCGCGGTGACGATCCGCGCCTGGGTGTCGTTCAGGATGCTCTGGCGGTCGATCGGGTGGCCGTAGTCTTCGAGCGTGGCGGCGACGATCCGGCTGAACCGGTCGATTGCCCCCTCGGGGGTGCCCAGAAAAACCAGTCCACCGTGATACCAGGTCTTCTGTTTCACCGCGTGGAACCTCCGTTGCCTTCGCTTGGTTGTTAAAATTATCGACAGATCTGGGAAAAAATGTGTCGGAAACCGGGGAACTCCGGGGCAGGGCCGCAGCGGCAGGCGGCGCCGCGCCTCGGAAATGGCGGGGGAGAGCCGTCGCTGCGGGAGTAATTGCGGCGGAAATATGGCGGCGGGGTTGCCGGCGGTTGCGGCCGCGCGGTAACCACGCGACGGCCGCCGGCCCGGTGGGCGAGGCGCGCGTCCGGCCTCAGCCGTCGATGCGCGCCGCCATGATCGCGATCGCCTGCTGATAGACCGAAGCGGCGTTCCATTCCCGGATCACCGCGAAGTTCGGCTCGCCCGGCTGATAGCCGCGGCCGGGCTTCCAGCCCTTCTGGCGCAGGTAGTTCGCGGTCGAGGCCAGCGCATCGGACAGATCATAGAAATCGACCCGCCCGTCGCCGTTGCCGTCGACGCCGTAGCGCAGCGCATTGCCGGGCAGGAACTGGGTATGGCCCAGCTCGCCATGTTTGGCGCCCAGCGTGGCGGCGGTGATGGCGCCGCTGTCGACCAGTTGCAGCGCCGCCAGCGCATGCGGGGCAAAGAATTCGGACCGGCGGCAGTCATAGGCCAGCGTGGCGATCGCCGAGACCACCGGGCTGTCGCCCATGAACGTGCCAAAGCCGGTCTCCATCCCGTGAATCGCGATCAGCACGCCCGCCGGCACGCCATAGCTGCGTTCCAGCCCGGCATAGAACGCCGGATCGCGCGCCTTGCGCTTGCGGCCCATGGCGACGATGGCATCGGCGCCGCGGACCTGCAGGAACCTGTCGAGACTGTAGCGAAAGCTCTTCTGATTGCGGTCGGCGGCGATGGTGCGGTTGGCATAGGGCGCGGCGGCCAGCGCCTGCAGCCCGCGCGGACCGACGCCGGCGCGGCGCGCCTCGGCGGCGAAGTCGCGCTTCCAGGCGTCGAAGCCGGCGCCGGTATTGCCGCAGGGGGCGGCGGCCAGCGGCAGCGGCGCGAGGGTGGCGATCAGCAGGGCGAGGAGGGGGGATTTCATGGCGTCGAAACGGGCTGTGGATCAATGCCGCCAGCTTGCCCGCCCCGGGCCGGCGAGGCAATCGGGAAACGCAACTCCTCTCTCACCTATCGCCCCCCTCTCCAACCTCTCCCCCCTCTCCAACCTCTCCCCCTGCGGGGGAGAGGCGGGCGCCTGTGGCGGGCGCGGCGCCTGCGCCTTTTTCTGGCTGAAAATATCCCGGGGAGCGCGCAGGCCGGCCTGCGCGCGGGGCGGAGCCCCGGCGAGGGTCGGCACAGGGGCGCAGACTAAAAGAAAGGGCGCCCCGAGGGACGCCCTTCCGTAAAGTTCCGCAGTGC
This sequence comes from Pseudodonghicola sp., assembly GCA_050177915.1. GTDB lineage: Bacteria > Pseudomonadota > Alphaproteobacteria > Rhodobacterales > Rhodobacteraceae > Pseudodonghicola. Next base: position 5,132 of record JBFXGQ010000325.1, read on the forward strand.
CGGATCAGCAGCTGTAGTACAGGCCGTATTCCACCGGGTGCGGGGTGTGCTCGTAGGTGTACACCTCTTCCATCTTGAGCGCGATATAGCCCTCGATCTGGTCTTTGGTGAACACGTCGCCCTGCAGCAGGAAGTCGTGGTCGGCGGCCAGGCATTCCAGCGCCTCACGCAGCGAGCCGCAGACGGTCGGGATATCGGCCAGTTCTTCGGCGGGCAGGTCGTAGAGGTTCTTGTCCATGGCTTCGCCCGGATCGATCTTGTTCTTGATCCCGTCGAGGCCGGCCATCAGCAGGGCTGCGAAGGCCAGGTAGGGGTTGGCGGACGGATCGGGGAAGCGGGCTTCGACGCGCTTGGCCTTCGGGCTTTCGGTCCACGGAATACGGACGCAGCCGGAACGGTTGCGGGCCGAGTACGCGCGCAGAACCGGGGCCTCGAAGCCCGGGATCAGACGCTTGTAGGAGTTGGTGCCCGGGTTGGTGAAGGCATTCAGCGTCTTGGCGTGCTTCAGGACGCCACCGATGAAATACAGCGCCTCGTCCGACAGGTCGGCGTATTTGTCGCCGGCGAACAGCG
>JBFXGQ010000326.1:0-5697 GCA_050177915.1 Pseudodonghicola sp.
CAGGGTGTAAAGCACCACGACACGACCGCCCCCGCAGGCGAAGGCGGTCACGCCGTGCATCCACAGCACGGCGCCGAACCGCATGATGAAGCCACCGACCGCGCCGAGCAGCGGCCACGGAGACGGGGCGAGAATGTGGTAGTCGTGGTTTTTCGCGTGTGCCATTAAGTGTCCCTCACCTCTCGGCCTTAATTCAGGTTGGTGTCTGCCTTCTGGTCGAGGGCTGCGTATCCCTCGGGCAGATCGATTTCATAGAATGTATAAGACAGCGTGATCGTGTGCACGTATTTCGCCTCGGAGTCGTCGACGATCTCGGGGTCGACGAAGAAGGTCACCGGCATCTCGACCCGCTCGCCGGGCTGGAGCACCTGTTCGGTGAAACAGAAACAGGCGATCTTGTTGAAGAAGCTGCCCGCCGCATAGGGCGCGACGTTATAGGCGGCCTGGCCGGCGATCGGCCGGTCGGTCGGGTTGTAGGCCTCGAAGAAGGCCAGCCCGGTCTCGCCGATCCTCAGCTCGATCTCGCGCTGCAGCGGCTTGAATTCCCACGGCATGCCGCGTTCCTTCGAAGCATCGAAGCGGATCTTGATCTTGCGATCGAGGATCACGTCCGAGCCGGTCTCGGCCACGTTGGTCTCGCCGCCGTAGCCGGTCACCCGGCAGAACCAGTTGTACATCGGGATCGCCGCCCAGGCGAGGCCGCCCATGATCAGCACCACGGCGACCAGCTGGATGACGGTCCGTCGGGTATGGGGCCGCTGCGTCATCCGCCCTGCCCCCCGGACACCACGCTGGGCCTGACCAGGAATTCGCCGCGGGTGACCTTGGCGATGGTCAGCCCGAAGACGATCGCGACGAAGGCCGCCAGCACCAGCCCCACGCCCAGATTGCGCCCGAAGCGACGGCGGTGCAGTTCATGTGTCGGTCGGAATGTCATCCTACCAGCCTCCCAGCCCATAAGGTTTCAGCACCGCTTCGACCAGGATCGCACCGAAGTGCAGGAACAGGTAAAGCAGCGACAGCTTGAAGAACGACCGCTCGACGCGGAAGTTGTCGGCCTCGGACGCGGCCTCGTCGCGGGCGCGGATGCGCCAGGCGCCGCGCAGGAACAGCGCGTTCAGCACCACCGAGACCGCCAGGTAGACCGGCCCGCCGAGGCCCGAGAAGGCCGTGCCCAGCGCGAAGACCGCCAGCAGCACGGTATAGGCCAGGATATGTGTCCGGGTGGCGCGGCGGCCGTGGGTCACGGTCAGCATCGGCACGCCGGCATCGTCGTAATCCGACCGCATGAACAGCGCCAGCGCCCAGAAGTGCGGCGGCGTCCACAGGAAGGTCAGCGCGAACATCAGCCAGGGTTCGACCGACATGCTGCCGGTGGCGGCGATCCAGCCGATCACCGGCGGGAAGGCCCCGGCGGCACCGCCGATCACGATGTTCTGCGGCGTCGAGCGCTTGAGCCACATGGTGTAGATCACCACGTAGAAGAAGATGGTGAAGGCCAGGAAGGCGCCGGCGAAGATATTGGTGGCCAGCGCCAGCATGATCACCGACAGGCCCGACAGCGCCAGCCCCAGCGACAGCGCCTCGCCCGGCTCGACCCGGCCGGCGGGGATCGGGCGGCTGCGGGTGCGCTTCATCACCTGGTCGATGTCGGCGTCCCACCACATGTTGAGCGCGCCCGAGGCGCCGCCGCCGATGGCGATGAACAGGATCGCGCAAAAGCCGACCATCGGATGCACCGGCACCGGCGCGGCCAGCAGGCCGACAAACGCGGTGAACACCACCAGCGACATCACCCGCGGCTTGAGCAGGGCGAAGTAATCGCCGAACCCGGCCTCGGTATCGCGCGCTGCGCTGGCGTTGATGCTGGCGTCGGTCATCTCGGATGTCTCCGGAACGGGCGGGCACGGGACCCGCCCCACCCCCTATCAGTTCGAAGCCACCTGGTAGCCCTGCGGCGTACCGGCGAATTGTTCGGCAGCGGTCTCGAGCCACTTGTCATAGGCGTCCTGGCTCACCACCTTGACGGTGATCGGCATAAAGGCGTGGTCCTTGCCGCACAGTTCGGAGCACTGACCGAAATAGATGCCTTCCCGCTCGGCCTTGAACCACAGCTGCGCCAGACGACCCGGCACGGCGTCCTGCTTCACCCCGAAGGCGGGCATCGCCCAGGAGTGGATCACATCGGCGCCGGTCACGTTCATGACGACGATCTTGCCCACCGGCACGACGACGGCGTTGTCGGTGGCCAGCAGAAACTCGTCGCGGTTGTAGCCGTGTTCCTGCAGGCTCGCCTCGACCTCGGGGGTCAGGACGTAGTTGCCGCCGGTCGCGGGCTGGCCGATCATGTAGCTGTCGAAGGAGAAACCGGCATCGACGTATTCATAGCCCCAGTACCACTGGTAGCCGGTCACCTTAATGGTGATGTCGGCATCCGGGATCTCCTGCTGCTTGAACAGCACCGGCAGCGAATAGGCGCCGATGAAGACCAGGATGATGATCGGCACCACGGTCCAGGCGATTTCCACCGGGGTGTGGTGGGTGAAGCTGGCCGGCTGCGGGTTTACGCGGCGGTTGTAACGCACGATCACCCAGCCGATCAGGCCGATCACCAGGACGCAGATCGCCGTGATGATGATGAGAACCATATGGTCCAGCGACTGAAGGTCGCGGGCCAGTTCGGTGGCCGCGGGCTGGAAGCCCATCTTGCCGTTGATCGGCTTACCGACCACTTCAAGCCCGTCTTGCGCCATGGCGGGCAGGCTGCTGAGGGCCGCGAAAACCCCCGAAAGCATCAAAGCATTCTTCATATCTCGTCCTGATCGGTTGATCCCGTTTCTCCCTAGGACACGGGGCGGCCAACTTGGTCGGCGGCACCCGTTGTCTTTGACGCAGGTAGAAATCATATTCCGGCAGGCAGATAAAGCGAAATGCTTGCGTCAAAGAGACGCTTTTTTGATTTGGATCAAATTGCGAGGCCCGCAAATGCCCTCAGAAACCTACCGCCCTTTCGAATCGGCGCTGCCCGAGGACGAGGCGCTCGCCATCGTCAGATCGGCCATCGAAGGGGGCGATGACGGCGAATTGTTCGTCGAACGGCGCAAATCCGAGGCGCTGGTGTTCGACGACGGCCGGCTGCGCACCGCCAGCTACGACGCGTCGGAGGGATTCGGCCTGCGCGCGGTGAAGGGCGAGGTGGCGGGCTATGCCCATTCCACCGATGTCTCGATCCCGGCGCTGCGGCGCGCGGCGGAAACCGCGCGGCTTGCCGTGGGCCACGGCGGCGGCACCCTGGCGGCGCCGCCGCAGCCGACCAACCGGCGTCTTTATACCGACGAAGACCCGATCGGCGGCGTCCCCTTCCCGGTGAAGATCGAGACCCTGCGCGAGATCGACGCCTTCGCCCGCGATCTCGATCCCCGGGTGGTGCAGGTCTCGGCCACGCTGGCGGCCTCGCTGCAGGAGGTGGCGATTCTGCGCCCCGACGGGGTGCAGGTGCGCGACACAAGGCCGATGACCCGGGTCAACGTCTCGGTCATCGTCGAGCAGAACGGCCGGCGCGAGACCGGCACCGCGGGCGGCGGCGGCCGGGTCGGCCTTGACGGGCTGATCGACCCGGCCGACTGGCAGGCCAAGGCGCGCGAAGCGCTCAGGATCGCACTGGTCAACCTCGACGCCGTGCCGGCGCCTGCGGGCGTGATGGAGGTGGCGCTGGGGCCGGGCTGGCCCGGCATCCTGCTGCACGAGGCGATCGGCCACGGGCTGGAGGGCGATTTCAACCGCAAGGGCAGCTCGGCCTTCGCCGGGCTGATGGGCAAGCAGGTGGCGGCCAGGGGCGTCACCGTGCTGGACGACGGCACCATCCCGGACCGTCGCGGCTCGATCACCGTGGATGACGAGGGCACGCCCTCGCGCCGCAACGTGCTGATCGAGGACGGCATCCTGGTGGGCTACATGCAGGACCGCCAGAACGCCCGGCTGATGGGGGTGGAGCCCACCGGCAACGGCCGCCGCGAAAGCTATGCCCATGCGCCGATGCCGCGGATGACCAATACCTACATGCTGGGCGGCGACGCCGATCCGGCCGCGCTGGTCGCCGACATCAAGGACGGCATCTGGGCGGTGGGATTCGGCGGCGGCCAGGTCGATATCACCAACGGCAAGTTCGTGTTCTCCTGCACCGAGGCCTATCGGGTGCAGAACGGCAAGGTCGGCGCCCCGGTCAAGGGCGCGACGCTGATCGGCGACGGGCCGACCTCGCTGATGCATATCCGCGCGCTCGGCAACGACATGGCGCTGGACCCGGGCATGGGCAATTGCGGCAAGGCCGGACAATGGGTGCCGGTCGGCGTCGGCCAGCCCACCGTGCTGATGGACCGGCTGACCGTGGGCGGCTCGGCCACCTGACCGGAGCAGGCAATCGGGCGAAAATGTGGCGAACCGCGCCACATTTTCGCCATGATTCACCCTTCCTTAACGCTCTTCTCCCTAAGGTTGTCCTGCAAGCAGGCGGAGCGTTTGATGACCGGAACGCAGCAATCTTCCACCCACCCACTACACCCACCCACCACGGAAGAGGACCGGTTCGCGTGGCTCCGTCTGCTTCGCTCCCGCAGAGTGGGGATTTCGACCTTTCACCGGCTGATGGCCGAATACGGCAGCGCGCAGCAGGCGCTGCGCGCCCTGCCGGGCATCGCCCGCGAGGCCGGGCTGGAAGACTATGAACCCTGCGCCGAGGCGCTGATCGCGGCCGAGCTCCGCGCCGCCCGCGCCGCCTGCGCGCGGCTGATCTGCCTGGGCATGGACGCCTATCCCGCGACGCTGGCGCAGATCGCCGATGCGCCGCCGCTGTTCTGGGCGGTGGGCGATCCGGCGCTGCTGGCGCGGCCCGCGGTGGCGCTGGTGGGGGCGCGCAACGCCTCCTCGCTGGGCACAAGGATGGCGCGCGGGCTGGCGAAGGAGCTGGGCGAGGCCGGTTTCGTCGTCGTCTCGGGGCTGGCGCGCGGGGTCGATGCCGCGGCGCATCTGGCGACGCTGAAGAGTGGCACCATCGCGGTGCTGGCCGGCGGCGTCGACGTCATCTACCCGGCGGAGAATGCCGGGCTCGCCGCCGATATCGCCCGGCGCGGCCTGACGCTGTCGGAACAGCCGATGGGCATGACGCCGCAGGCGCGGCACTTCCCGCGTCGCAACCGCATCATCTCCGGACTGGCGCAGGCGGTGGTGGTGGTCGAGGCCGCCGCGCGCTCGGGCAGTCTGATCACCGCCCGCGACGCGCTGGATCAGGGGCGCGAGGTGCTGGCGGTGCCGGGCCATCCGTTCGACGCCCGCGCGGCCGGCTGCAACATGCTGATCCGCGACGGCGCGGTGCTGGTGCGCAATGCCGCCGATGTGATCGCCGCCCTGCCGCAGCGGGCGCTTGATGCCGAAACGCAGCCCGACCTGCCGCAGATGCCCGCCGCCGCCCCCGCCCCCGCCGCCGCACCGCCACGCGACAAACGCAGCCTGCGCGAGACGGCCGAGCTGCACCAACAGATCCTCTCCCGCCTCGGTCCCTCTCCGGTGGCCGATGATCAGCTGATCCGCGATCTCGGCACCCCGGCGGGCCGGGTCGGCCCGGCGCTGGTGGCTCTGGAGCTGGAGGGCAGAATCACCCGCCAGGCCGGCGGGCTGCTGTCGCTGGGCCGCTGACCGGCC
>JBFXGQ010000327.1:0-5687 GCA_050177915.1 Pseudodonghicola sp.
GCGCGCCCTCCTTCACCGCCTCGCGGATGGCGTAGCCGCCGACATCGGCCACCTGCGCGCCGGCGCGGATCAGCGCGATCTCGGCCGGGGACTTGCGCATCCGCTGACGCATCGTCGCCGGGGCGATGTCCACCATGGTCAGCGGATCGAGAAAATCCTCCATCCGGTCGCGCTGGGTCAGCGTCAGGTGATCGCCCTCATACCCCAGCACCTGACCGGTCCCGGCGACCGAGGTCACCGCGCGCCAGAAATTGTCCCGCGCCCAGTCGGTATAGGTGAGGTTATCGCAGAAACCGCGCCGCCAGGGCTGGCCGGCGTCGATCCCGGCAGAGATGGTCACCGCCTCGGTCTCGGTCACCACCAGCGCATAGGGCCGCCCGAAGGCGCAATAGAGAAAGCCCGAGCAATAGGCAATGTTCTGCATCGAGGTCAGCACGCAGGCGCCGACCCCAAGCTGATCCATCGCCGCGCGCAACCCGTTCAGCCGGGCCTGATATTCGGTGTCGGCAAAGGGCAGCGGCGCCCTGTCGCCATTGTGGAAACGGAAATACTCTGGACGTGCGGTCATCACAGACCCTCCTTTGCAGAAAGGTCCCGGCGTACAGGACGGGGGAGTTCGGGCGCATCCCGCGATCGGGGGAAGAGGCGACGCCATCGCCGGGCCCGCGGCCAGAGTGGCGCGCGGCGCGGGTCCGCGCACGTCCGTTTGCGACATGTCCGGAGCAACGCAGGCTTTGCAGCGCCGGCCGCTCTCCTCTACCAATGTGCCAGCACATGCACCGAACGCCGAGGAGAGAGGCCATGCTCGATACCCCCACCAACCTGAAATCCCTGCTGAAGGACCCCTCGCTGCTGGCCACGCTGGCCTATATCGACGGGCAATGGGTCGCGGGCGACAACGGCACCTTCGCGGTGACCAACCCGGCCCGCGGCGATGTGGTGGCCGAGGTCGCCGACCTGAGCCGCGCGCAGGTGGCCCATGCCATCGACCGCGCCTATGCGGCGCAGAAGGACTGGGCCACCTGGACCGGCAAGGAGCGCGCCGCGGTGCTGCGCAAGTGGTTCGACCTGATGATCGAGAATGCCGACGATCTGGCCAAGATCCTCACCGCCGAACAGGGCAAGCCCTTTGCCGAGGCCAAGGGCGAGATCGTCTATGGCGCGTCCTTCGTCGAGTTCTTCGGCGAGGAGGCCAAGCGGATCTATGGCGAAACCATCCCGGGCCATCAGCGCGACAAGCGCATCATGGTGATGAAACAGCCGATCGGGGTCGCCGCCTCGATCACGCCGTGGAACTTCCCCAATGCGATGATCACCCGCAAGGCGGCGCCGGCGCTGGCCGCGGGCTGTGCCTTTGTCGCGCGTCCGGCGGCCGAAACGCCGCTGTCGGCGCTGGTGATGGGCGTTCTGGCCGAGCGCGCCGGCCTTCCGGCGGGCGTCTTCAACGTGCTGCCCTCGTCGCGCTCCAGCGAGATCGGCAAGGAATTCTGCGAGAACCCCAAGGTGCGCAAGCTGACCTTCACCGGCTCGACCGAAGTCGGCCGCATCCTGCTGCGCCAGGCCGCCGATCAGGTGATGAAATGCTCGATGGAGCTGGGCGGCAACGCGCCCTTCATCGTGTTCGACGACGCCGATCTGGATGCGGCTGTCGAGGGCGCGATGATGTGCAAGTTCCGCAACAACGGCCAGACCTGCGTCTGCGCCAACCGGATCTATGTGCAGGCCGGCGTCTATGACGCCTTCGCCGCCAAGCTGAAGGCGGCGGTTGAGAAGCTGCATGTAGGCGACGGTCTGGCCGAGGGCGTGACCACCGGCCCGCTGATCAACCAGGAAGCGGTCGAAAAGGTGCTGGAGCATCTGGGCGACGTCACCGCCAGGGGCGGGTCGATCTTGACCGGCGGCCATCGGTCGAACCTCGGCGCGAACTTCTTCGAACCCACCGTGGTGACCGGCGTCACCCAGGCGATGAAGGTGGCGAAGGAAGAGACCTTTGGCCCGCTGGCGCCGCTGTTCAAGTTCGAGGATGTTGATCAGGTCATCGAGATGGCCAATGACACCATCTTCGGTCTGGCCGCCTATTTCTACGCCAAGGACCTGAGCCGGGTCTACAAGGTGGCCGAGGCGCTGGAATACGGCATCGTCGGCGTCAACACCGGCATCATCTCGACCGAAGTCGCACCGTTCGGCGGCGTCAAGCAATCCGGCCTCGGCCGCGTGGGCAGCCACCACGGCATCGAGGAATTCCTCGAGATGAAATATGTCTGCCTGGCGGTCTAGACCGCCAGTTCGGCCAACCTGCGGGTCAGGCCGATGATCGCGTCGAACCAGCGGTCCAGCTCGGCCCGGGAGAGGCGATCCGACAGGATCGTCTCGAACGCTTCGATCATCGCGTGGGCGCCGATGTCATAATGCACCGGCCTGATGCCCAGCGGCCGGTGCACCCGCGCCATCTGCTGGGCCACCCCCTCCAGCGCCGCGGGGCGTTCGGCGCAGAGCGCGACCCGGGTCAGCAGCAATACGAACAGCTCCTTGCGGCGGCCGTAATGGCGCGGAAAGAAGGCCTCCATCTCCGGGGCGTGGCGAAAGATGGTGTCAAAGAACCTTTCTGCCAGCGCGGCTTTCTGCGCGAAGACCTTCGGCAGCGTATTCCGCAATCCTTGTATCGTCGTAAGTGGCATCTCACCGGCACCTCTTTTTCAACTCTGACGGGTAAGACGGTAACAATACGTAAACGGGCGCGGTTGCATTTGATGGTTTCGCCGCCACGATGCGATCCGGCAGGCATTTTTACATTCCCGACATGAAATCGTTGCGACAGCGTCATCTTCGACCGCCACGCCCTTGGGCGGATTTGTCGAGGGAACCCCAATGTCATCCAGATTGTTGACGACGAGTGCGGCACTGGCGCTGCTGGCCGCCACCGGTCACGCCGAACAGATGAACTTCAACCGCGTCGCCGCCTTTCCGGTGGTGCGCAATATGGCGCCGGGCGCGGATCTGGCGCGCGAAAGCTCAGCCGAGATCATCGACGCCACCGACGACGGGCTGACGCTGGTCTATACCGACAGCCCGCTGGGCGTGCTGGGGATGATCGACATCACCGACCCCGCCGCACCGCAGCCGCTGGGCATGGTGGCGCTGGAGGGCGAGCCGACCTCGGTCGCGGTGGTGGGCAAGACCGCCATCGTGGCGGTGAACACCTCGGAAAACTACGCCAATCCCGCAGGTTATCTTGCCGCGATCGGCTTGCCCGAAGGGGTGGAGGCCGGTCGATGCGCGCTGGGTGGCCAGCCCGACTCGGTGGCCAAGGCGCCCGATGACTCCTTCGTCGCCGTCGCCATCGAGAACGAGCGTGACGAGGATCTGAACGCCGGCGCGCTGCCGCAGCTGCCGGCGGGCTATCTGGTGACCGTGGGGCTGACCGGCGACGGCCGGCTGGCCTGCGACACGCTGCAGCGGATCGAGCTGACCGGCCTGGCCGAGATCGCGCCGGAAGACCCCGAGCCGGAGTTCGTCGACATCAACGCGGCGGGCGAGATCGTCGTCACCCTGCAGGAAAACAACCATATCGTCGTGCTGACCAAGGACGGTGCGATCCTGTCGCATTTCCCGGCCGGGACCGTCGATCTTGAGAATATCGACGCCACCGACGAACGCGGCGCACTGATTTTCACCGAAAGCCAGATGGGCCGCAAACGCGAACCCGACGCGGTGAAATGGCTGGATAATGATCGTTTCGCCATCGCCAACGAGGGCGATTATCAGGGCGGCAGTCGCGGCTGGACGATTTTCGCCAAGGACGGCAGCCTGATTTACGACAGCGGCACCGGCTTTGAACATGCCATCGTCCAGATCGGCCATTACCCCGACAAGCGCTCCGACGCCAAGGGGGTGGAGCCCGAGGGCGTCGCCACCGGCACCTTCGGCGGCAGGCCGATGGTCTTCATCGGGGCAGAGCGGGCCTCGGTCATCGGGGTCTATGACGTGACCGACCCGGCGCAGCCGGTGCTGGAACAGCTGCTGCCCTCGGGCGTGGCGCCCGAAGGCTATGTCACCATCCCGGCGCGCAACCTGCTGGTCTCGGCCAACGAAAAGGATCTGATCGAGGACGGCGGCGTGCGCGCCCATGTGATGATCTACGAATACCAGCAGGCACCGGCCACCTATCCGATGCTGACCAGCGCGGGCATGGACACGCTCACCGGCTGGGGCGCGCTGTCCGGGCTGGTGGCCGATCAGGGCGGCATGATCTGGGCGGTGAACGACAGCTTCTACGGCTTCCAGCCGACGATCTTCAAGATCGACCCCGCGACCAGACCCGCGCGCATCGTCGATGCGATCCGGGTGACGCGCCAGGGCCGGCCGGCGCAGAAGCTGGACATGGAGGGCATCGCGCTGGACGGCAAGGGCGGCTTCTGGGTCGCCTCAGAGGGGCGCACCGATAAGGTGGTGCCGCATGCGCTCTATCACGTGAACGGCAAGGGCGAGATCACCAAGGAGGTGGGCGTGCCGCCGGAGCTGATGGCGGTGGAGACCCGCTTCGGCTTCGAAGGGATCACGATGATCGGCGATACCCTGTGGATGGCGGTGCAGCGCGAATGGAAGGACGACCCCAAGAACACCGTCAAGCTGGTGGCCTATGACACCAAGACCAAGGACTGGGGCGCGGTGCGCTATGAGAAGGCCCAGCCCGAGACCGGCTGGACCGGGCTGAGCGAGATCGTGGCGCATGGCGACTGGGTCTATGTCGTCGAACGCGACAACCAGCATGATTTCCGCGCGGTGACCAAGAAGATCTATCGCATCCCGCTGGCCGAGATGGTGCCGGCGCCGCTGGGCGGCGATCTGCCCGTGGTGCACAAGGAACTGGTGCGCGACCTGCTGCCGGATCTGACCGCGACCGGCGGCTATGTGCTGGACAAGGTCGAGGGGCTGGCGATCCTGCCCTCGGGCGAGGGTTTCGTGGTCACCGACAACGACGGGGTCGACGACAGCTCGGGCGAGACGATGTTCTTCTCGATCGGGCAGATGTGATCCCGCAGGCCCCCCAGGACAAACGCAAAAGGCGCGGAGAGATCCTCCGCGCCTTCGTCATCTCCCGGGGGGCACAAAGGCCCCCGAACAGGTCAGTTCACCGCTTTGGCGTCGACCACATCGGTTTCGGCGACCTTGGCCGAGGCGATCTCGATCCGGCGCGGTTTCAGCGCCTCGGGCACCTCGCGCTTCAGGTCGATATGCAGCATGCCGTTCTCATGGCTGGCGCCGGTCACCCGGACATGATCGGCCAGGGTGAAGCGACGCTCAAACGCGCGGGTGGCGATGCCGCGGTGCAGATACGTCCGCTCCTTGTCGTCCTCGGCCTTGCGGGCCGACACGATCAGCGCGTGATCGCGCAGCTCGACCGACAGGTCGGCGTCCGAGAACCCGGCCACCGCGATCGAGATGCGATAGGCGTCGGGCGCGGTCTTTTCGATGTTGTAGGGGGGATAGCTGGGCTGACCCACATCATTGGTCATGATCCGGTCCATCAGGTCGGCGATCTGGTCGAAACCGACGGTTGCCCGGTGCAGCGGTGCAAAATCAAACGTGCGCATATGTCGTCATCCTCTTGATACGAGCGATTCACGAAAAGCCCTCCGGATACGGACGGGCAGTTCAGCTCCGGGCCCCGTTCAGGCGGCCCGGAC
>JBFXGQ010000328.1:0-5677 GCA_050177915.1 Pseudodonghicola sp.
TGCCGGGATCGACAGCATCATCGAACGCTTCGATCGGCTTGCGAAGAAATGGGCCCTGCGGCCCCGCAAACCCAAGCCTACGATCTGAGAGACGCCAGCGACCGCGGCCTACGCCGGATGGTTACAGTGGTGGGAACGATGGTATCCACAATTCTAAAGGCGACGATTCGCAACCGGGCGTCGATGCGTCGCCCGATGGAGGCGCGCGCGCCATCCCGGGCCGGACAAATGTTGTGACGGCGCACGCCTTAGAAGTATTTCTGCTGGGACTATCGTTGGTCGAACGGCCTGCTTGCATGCCCGCCAGGTTTGAACACGCCCGGAAGGGACGGAAAGATAACCAGCACCACGATCATCTTCCCGCCGCTTTCGGAACGTACCGCCGCCAGCGGTGAGGGTGCTAGGCGACGAGCAGCTTGCCGTTGCGCGCCGTGCGTTCGACCAATTTGCGCGCAAGGCGACCGGAAACCAGCAGGCGCACCGCGTCGGTCCCCGCATCGGGAGTGGCGTCGAGGTCCGGGAAGATCTCGAGAATTTCCTGGCGCGCTTCCGGACAGACCGCCCTCAGCGCCTCGGGCCCGGTGAACAGGCTCTCGGTCATCGCCCCGTTCGAGAACACCACCTGATGGGCGTCGAACAGGAAATGCCAATAGGTCACCTCGGCCAGATCCTCGGACACCTCGATCCCGTCGAGCGCCAGCAACTGCTTGGCCGCCACCAGCACCTCGGCCTCACCGAACATCCGCTCGGCGACGACCGAGCGCACCAGCACGCGGTGTTGCGGCGAAACGACCAGGTCGGCGTCCGGCTGATCAAGCCCCAGCGCACCGGCACGGATACGGATCGGACGCAGGTTCGGATGCGCGGCCAGATCCGCGGCCCCGAAGGTCCGGGACCCGATCCAACGCAGTTTCTGGTATCCGTCGTCGAGTGTCAGCACATCGCACCCGGCCCGCAAAACCTCGACCGCGACATCGCCATGCCGGGCCTTGATCCTGGTGCCTGAGGTGAAGCAGACCGTCGCCGGAACCCAGGGATCGCGATTGTTCCCCAGGCCGGAAAACGTGTCGCCGGCCAGTGAGTCGAGCGACAGGGATACGATGAGTTTGGCATCCATCGCCGTCTGATCGGCGTTGAGCGTCGCTTCGGGCGCCCAGTAGGTGTTGCCATTCACATCCTGGAAGACAATCGCCGTGATGCTGGCCGTGGTGCCGTCCTTGTAGGTGATCGTCGCGTTGTAATTTGCAACCCCATCGAAAATCTGATCGGCGCCGCCATCGACGGAGAAGGTGTCGTTGGCGGCATTGTTGTTCATGTCGTAAACCGAGGAGGTGCCTGCGGCAGAACCTGTGGTCCCCGGCGAAAAGCTGGCAAAGTGATTGAACAGCGGGTCCGAAGCGCTGCCGATCGTCAGACCGACCAGCGAGGACGCGTTTTCTGCGACGGCATTTCCTTCGGTCGGGTCGATATCGGCATAAACGCCAAGCGAGATAACATTGAACGTCGTGGCCACTGATCTACCTTCTTCCTTCGTTCTCCGGACCGCCCGGCACCCTGTCCGGACTGCCCCAACACGCCCGGAGAGGACGGAAAAACAACCAGTAATACGATCGTCTTCCCGCCCCTCCGGAACGTCCCGCCGCCCGCGGTGGGGGTGCTAGGCGACGGGTAACTTGCCGTAGCGCGCAAGGCGTTCGGCGACTTTGCGGACCAGTCCCGGCAAGATCTGAAACATCTCTCCACCGGCCCGCGGGGTGAGGGCCTCGGGCGCGTCGGCCCCGGTGGGCAGGCTTTCGGTCAGCGCGCCGTTCGAGAACACGACCTGAGGGGCGTCGAACCGGAGGTGCCAATAGGTCACCTCGGCCAGATCCTCGGCCACCTCGACGCCGTCGGGCGCCAGCAACTGCTTGGCCGCGACCAGAACCTCAGCCCTGCCGAACATCCGCTCGGCAACCTCCGAGCGCACCAGAACGCGGAGTTGCGGCGAGACGATCAGGTCGGTATCCGGCTGACCGAGCCCCAGCGCCCCGGCGCGGATGCGGATCGGGCGCAGGTGCGGCTGCGCCGCCAGATCCGCGGCGCAAAGCCTCTGCGCGCCGACCCAGCGCAGCCTCTGGTAGCCGTTGCCCAGCGTCAGCACATCGAAGCCGACCTGCAGGGTCTCCACCGCGATCTCGCCGCCCCGGGTCAAGATCCGGGTGCCCGAGGCGCAGCACGTCCCGTGGGTCAGCCCCCCGGTCACCCCCCCGATCCGCCCGCCGGCGACGCGGGTCCTGTCGATGCCGCAGCGCGTAGCGCTGTCAGTGCTGCCCTCGATGGTCGCCATGAAATCCTCTTATCTCGCCAAACCGGCATCGCCACCGCACGGGTCCGTGCCCGGCGGTCGAGCGCCGCTGTGACCCTCACCTACAGTTTTGAGAAGAAAGAGGATTCGGACTATTCTCTATGGCGCGACAAAGGCGAGTGCGCCAAGACCCGGCTGCAGCGACTGGGAACGCCTGCCGTCGGGCCGGGCGCCCGGGACTGTCCCCGACGCCGGTCGGAGAGGCGGCATGCCCCGCCTCTCCGCTCCAGCGCACCGCCCCGCGGTGCGGCCCGGGCCTCAGCTTGCGCGGCTCTCGCCGAGCATGCGGCGCACCTCGGGGGCGATTTGCGGGTTGTCCTTGTGAAACACGCCGCAGGCCTTCAGGTCGGCCTTCATCGCGCGCGGGCCCTGCAGGCGTTCGCACACGATCGGTATCGTATAGGCCTCCCGCATGAGCGAGTTGTTCGTCGTTGTCATGCTCCCGGTCAGATAGGGCTGATATGGCAGCGCCGGCGGGTCGATCACAAAGCTGATCAGCCGCGCGTTCCGCTGCCCGAGGTCCTGAAGATCGACGATATAGATCCGCTCGCCGAGCCACTGCACCACCCCCTCCACCTTGATCGGGGGCCGCGCGCCGAGCCCCTGGCCGTAGGCGTCGATGTACATGACCATCTTGATCAAGGTCAGGGTGCCGTCCTGAGAGATCACCGAATAGGTACGGCCGATCCGGTCCGGGTTGGTAAGCAGCCGGCCATACATGTGATAGGCGCCGCAATACTGCGCCAGAACGTCCTTGGTTTGCGCCATGTTCTCGAACAGGCGGTTCATCACCTTCTCGACCCGCGGCGACAGCCCCTGCAGTCGCAGCGGCGGCTGCCACAGCGGCATGAACGCCTGCGGCGGCAACAGAAGATCGTCGGGCCGAAGGCCGGCTGCGCTGGCGATGATCTGCAGCGTCTCGATGGACGGCATGCTCCGGCCGCTGAGATATTTGTTGAGCTGCTGACGGCTGATGCCGAACTCCTGCGCAGCCCGCGACGTGCCCGAGTAACTTTGCACAATGATGCGAAGGTTCTCAGGAAAATGGTAGTGCTCCCTATGCTTCATTGTGCGCCCTATCTGCTTCCCAGGCGACATGCAGGCGCACCGTCGTCTGGGCTAAGGCGATAGTGGATCTCATCGTTCAACGACGGATCGCCGAGATCGAAAAGGCCGCAGGCCTTCAGCTCGCACCGGTTGTGGCGCGCGCCGGACAACCGCTGCAGCAGCAGGTTGGATTCGTAGATCGGTCGGGTCCCGAAGCCGAAGCTGCTCATCAGCATGCCGCTCATATACTGGATGCCGGAAATATAGGCCGGATAGAGAATCGAAAATCCTGGTACCACCTCCTCGCCGAAGGCGCTGCTGTCGACGATCTGGATGCGATCCTGAATATGCGTGACAATATGGGTCGCGCGACGGACTTTTGATATTTTCCAATCGCTTCCGCCTCTCACCATGCGCTCCAGCACATGCGCGTAGGTCAAGCTGCCGCGCTGGTAGATGACCATGTAGCTGCGCAGGATCTGCTGCGGCGAGGTCGGGATGATGTGGTACCGGAAATACCGCCCGCAATAGGACGCCAGATCGGCCTTGGCGTTCTCGGAGATCGCGACCAGCTGATCGACGAGCAGATGCTCAGGCCGCTGCGGCGCCCTCACCTGGCCGCGCGTCTGATCTCGCGGCAACAGTTCGGGCGGACCGGTCAGCACCTCGGTCGGCAGGTCGAACGCGACCGCGAACCGGCGCAGGATGCGCAGCGACGGCACTGAGGTACCGTTCAGGTATTTGTTCAACTGTTGCCGGTTGATGCCAAGGCGCCGCGCTGCGGCCGATATTGATGGCTCGGTCGATACGAGAAATTGAATATTCCTTGTGACATGGGACATGTCATCACATTGATATTCACTCATTTTTGTCATTCCAGAAGCCGCCCCCCTCTTACAGCACAATGGTTGCAACTTCAGTCTTCACTCACGTCTGCTGCAGCAATTGCGCTATCTGCGCTTAACTCTCCATGCAGCAAACGAACAATGATGAGGGCGGTGACACACAATTTCGCAACCGGGCGCCACCCTTGTCAACTGACATCCTGACGCGGGGTCAAATACACGACCCAGGGTCAGGATTTCGTCGTCCGGTCGCGAAATCCGCCGCAGCTGGGGCGCGCCGCCGGTAGAGTCCGGAATTCGCAAGACGATTTGCCTCAAGATGCCCGGCACGCGGCCGGCCGCAGAGGATAAGCGGCGGCTCACTAGACAGGCAGATCGCACGGAACGCGCCCCGCCGGGCCAGTCGCCGACACCAAGATCGCCACGCTCCGCCCCGTCACCGACCTGACGCCCCGGGCGGACAGATGTGACGCGCGGTGGCGCAAATTCCGGCGCCGGCCGCCATCGAACGGACCGGCCGCGGCGCGAGGTTGCGAACTCCGCAGCACCCGGGGCGGCGCGTATAAATGGAGTCTCGGGGGAAAGGCGCGAAGGACACAAGAGGACCCATCCACCAGCGAGCGGAGCGCTCGCCCGACATGCGGACCGAGTTGCCGACGCCTTTCGTCGGTGTGATCGCGCGCAAGCCTATCGATGCAGGAGAATTCGTTACCCATCCGCCCACAACAATTCGTGTTTTGATGAAAACATCCGTGGTAAAAAATGCAACCTTTACGTCTGATTCATAAAATGGCTCTCGCCGAGCCGACTGACGAACTGGCGCAGCTGGGCGGCAGCTATTCTTTCTCCAGCGACGCAAGCATCGACGCCTACCACTGCGAACTGTCGATTTCCCTGCTTGCGCCGGGCGACATGGTTTTCACCCTGCACGACGGGTTTCGCCCGATTTCCGAAGTCAGCTCCCAATGGGCATCGAACAGGAACGGTGAAAGCCGGATAAAGTTCCTCCCCGGCAGCATCGGCAACCTCGAAGCGATAACCGTGTCGTGCGACCAGATATTTCAGCTCACCCATCCCGTCGCTGAAACCCTCATTGGCGCGCCCTGCGTCTTCGTTCGCGCCGAACACCTCATAGACCAGCCGAACGTCATCCGCCTGCCCATTCGTTCGCTCGAGTATTTTCAGATACGGCTGGAGCGCCCGGGAACCATTTTCGTCAACGGCGTGCCCTGCGCCGTTCCCGGCCGACGGAGCCGCAACAGCACCGATCAGATGCGCGATGACCGGAGCGGCGACGAGATTTGCGCGCGCCCGGCTTTGCGGGAGTGGGAAGTGAAAATGCTTCTGTCTCACGGACGATTTCAATGTGCATCGAGATAGCAAGGCGAAAAACAGAAAGAACAATTTTCGCCGTCAACCGAATTTCGAAACATCTGGAATA
>JBFXGQ010000329.1:0-5674 GCA_050177915.1 Pseudodonghicola sp.
GCAGGGCGACTGTACTGTAATGCGAAACAGACGCCGGGGGTTTCCGGCCGCGCCCCGGTTTTGCCGCAATGGTTTCCGGAAAATTAACGGAAAATACGCAATTTGACGGAAACAATGCCCCGAGACCCGATGTCCGCTGCGATGCGTCGACCGGAGCTCTGGACGATTTTCATCCAAACCGCCGTTAATTTTGTTCGAATTTTAGTTTTGCCCGATTCCGGCGTTTTGGTAATTCTGTCTCTGCCTACTGGGGGGCAAAGTCTGAACGGTCGCTGAAGTGGCCGTCCGATCGCATCGGAAGATGCTGGAAAGTCAGGTCTGCAACCGGGTTATCCACCCGCGCGCCGACCGTGTCGACGCTGACCGTGCCGGTCAGCGCGCGATCTGTTGCGGCCTGCCGCAGCGGTCTTTCCAAGATGCGATGTCGGGCGGGCCGATCAGGCCCGAAGTCAGGTCCCGGCAGGCGATGGATTGGGCCGTTGTGTTGCGGCCTGCGAATTGGCGTGGGCCGTAAGAAGGAGTTGTGTGATGTCTGTGATCCCCGGAGCCCCGACCTCGGGTACCACCACCGGCGACGGAATTGTCGAAGGCGATTCCGGCGACAACCGGATTGACCTGGCCTACACCGGCGATCCCGAAGGCGATGTGATCGACGGCGGCGACGCCATCCAGCCCGGCGCGGGCCCGGATGACGACATCGTCGACGCGCTTGCCGGCGACGATGTCGTCAAGGCCGGCGCCGGCGACGACGTCGTCTATGGCGGCAGCGGCAGCGACGAGATCTGGGGCCAGGACGGCGACGACACCATCTATGGCGACAGCAACGCGCCCGGCGGTACCGGCGAGGCCGGCCGCGAGGTGTTCCAGTGGGATCTGGCGCCCGATCCCGACGACGGCGGCCAGGTCGACGTCAACGACGATCTGAGCGGCGGCTTCACCCAGAACACCGGCAGCGTCGATGTGACCTTTTCGGTCGTGTCGGGGGATTGCTGCACCAGCACCGCCTTCTCCGGCGAGGTGGAACTGGTCGATGGCATCGTCACCGACGGCACCGCCGCCTCGACCACCAGCGGTCTGGACTCGCTCACCAATGGCGAGGACCACAGCGTCGGCTATCAGCTCGAATTCTCGGACGAGGTGGAAAACGTCTCGTTCCGCATCAACGACGTGGACGGCGACGGTATCGTCAAGGTTCAGGCCTTTGATGCCAGCGGCAACCCGATCGAGGTGACGCTGACCGCCGGCGCCCATGTGACCCTGCTGGACACCGACAGCGTGACCGGCGCCGACACCGCGGATTCGAACGGCGGCTACGATATCAACGAAAGCGCCGATTATTCGGTTCTGGTCACCATCCCCGGCCCGGTCTCCAGCCTGACCATCACCCACAGCCAGGACGGGCTGAACAACTCCGGCATCACGGTGACGGACGTCTATTTCGACGCCGCCGGCGACACCGGCGAGGACGGCGACGATACGATCCACGGCGGCGCGGGCGACGACAGCATCTTCGGCGAGGGCGGCAACGACGTCATCTACGGCGGCGACGGCAGTGACTTCGTCGACGGCGGCGACGGCGACGATTTCATCGACACCTCCTCGACCGGCGGCATCCCGCTGCCCGATCGCGGCTTTCCGTCCTACGAGGGGCTGCCGGCGGTGCCCGCCGATGCCGATCCCTATGACGACCGCGACACCGTCCATGGCGGCGCCGGCAACGACACCATCATCACCGGCGACGACAACGATGTCATCTATGGCGGCGACGGCGACGACAGCATCGACGGCGGTCTGGACGACGACTATATCGAGGGAGGCGACGGCAATGACCTCATCGTCGGCGGCGAGGGCGCGGACACCATCGAGGGCGGTGAGGGCGACGACGTCATCTATGGCGGCCTGGCGCCCAGCTATCCCGATGCGATGAACATCCCCGACGATGGCAGCGCCGGCGATCCCGATCCCGATCCGACCAACGGCATGGATGTGATCTACGGCGGCGCCGGCAATGACACCATCTACGGTCAGGACGACGACGACACCATCTATGGCGGCGACGGCGACGACTATCTCGATGGCGGCATCGACGAGGACTATATCGAGGGCGGCGCCGGCAACGATACCATCATCGGCGGCCAAGGCGTCGACGTGCTCAAGGGCGGCGACGGCCGCGATACCTTCCTCGGGGTCACCGATGGCGACGATATCGACGGCGGCAGCGGCGGCGACGACTACGACGTCCTGCACATGGGCGGCCAGCGCTATCACATCACCAGCGAGACGCTCGATGCCGACGGCAACAGCACCTCGGGTACGATGGATCTGCTGGACAGCCACGGCAATGTCACCGGCTCGGTCACCTTCCACGAGATCGAGAAGATCGTGCCCTGCTTCACGCCCGGCACCCGGATCGCCACGCCGCAGGGCGAGCGTCTGGTCGAAGAGCTCGAGATCGGCGACAAGGTGATCACCCGCGACAACGGCATCCAGGAAATCCGCTGGGTCGGCCGCCGCGCGCTGACCGGCGCCGAACTGGCCCGGGCCGACCACCTGCAGCCGATCCTGATCCGTCAGGGCGCGCTGGGGCATGGCCTGCCGGAGCGCGACATGATGGTCAGCCCGCAGCACCGGGTGCTGATCGCCAGCGACCGCAGCTCGCTCTACTTCGAGGAGCGCGAGGTTCTGGTGGCGGCCAAGCACCTGACCTGGATGAAGGGGGTGGAGCGGGTCGAGGTCGCCTCGGTCACCTATATCCACTTCATGTTCGACCAGCACGAGGTGGTGCTGTCGGACGGCGCCTGGACCGAAAGCTTCCAGCCCGGCGATCTGACCCTGGACGGCATGGACAGCGCCCAGCGGATGGAGATCCTCGAGCTGTTCCCCGAGCTGACGACCCGCGACGGGCTGGCGGCCTATCCGGCGGCGCGCCGGTCGCTGAAACGGCACGAGGCGGTGCTGTTGATGCACTGATCGCGGGCGCCGGGCGGGGGGGTCTGGCGCGCGCCAAGGGATCGAATTATATTGCAGCTATGACTGGGCCCGGGTTGCGACGCGGGCGGCAAAGGCAGGGCGGTCGCCCTGCCTTTTGTCATTGCGGTCGTTCGGCGCGCCAGGCGGCCCAGGCCTCGGGCGTGTCGAGATCGCGCAGCGCGTGATCCCCGGGCAGCGGGATCAGCGCCATCCGGTCGGCATGGCGCCGCAGCACCGGCTGCGCGCCGGTGTCGCCGCCGAGCGCCTCGAGCTCGGCAAAGAGTGCGCGCGCGATCACCACCGGATGGCCCGGGACGCCGGCGGCGGTGGCGCCGCGCCAGATCAGCGTGGCAGAGCCCGGATCGGCCGCCTGCGCGACGCGGCGCAGGTCCTCGGCGGTCAGCTCCGGCAGGTCGGCCAGCAGGATCATCGCCGCCTGCGCCGCGGGCGGCACCGCCGCCAGCGCCCGGCGCAGGCTGGCGGACAGGCCCTGGGCGGCATCGGGGACCGGCACCGTGGTTAGCTCAAGCCCGGCGAGGGCCGCATAGCGCGGATGCGGCGCCGGCGGCAGCGCCACCAGCACCGGGCCGATCCCCGCTGCAATCGCCCGCCGCGCCATCCGGCGCAGCAGCGGCTGGCCCTCGACCGGTTCCAGCAGCTTGTCGCGCCCGCGCATCCGGCGCGACTGGCCGGCGGCGAGCAGGAGGATGGGCAGAGCGTCCGTCATGGTGGCGATTATGGCGCAGCGCCGCCCGCCTGTCAGCCCCGTCTGCAGGGGCGCGGCGACGTCCAATTCGTGTTCGATTTATTCTTTGTTTTATAAATGATTATGTGGCGTTCTTCATTACGTATGTGAGCTACGAAAACCGCAATCGCTCTCAGCCCGTGCGCTCGGACCTCTGCCGCGCCTCGTAGCGCAGCCGGGCCTGGGCCACGGCGCATTCGTTCTCGACCGCCCAGGAGGTCAGCGCATTCAGCGGCGCCAGCAGCGTCCGGCCCAGCGGGGTCAGCGCGTAATCGACGCGCGGCGGGATGGTCGGGGTGACGGTGCGTTCGATCAGCCCGTCGCGCTCCAGCTCGCGCAGGGCAGCGGTCAGCGATTTCTGGGTGACGCCGCCGATATCGCGCTTGAGGTCGGAAAACCGTTTCGGCCCCGGTTCCAGATGCGACACGATCAGCACCTGCCACTTGCCGCCGATCTTCTGCAGCAGGTGGCGCACCGGGGCGCAGCGCGGGTTGTCGTGGCTGGGCAGAGGTTTCATCGGCGATACCATGGTTTCCGAAAGGTTCCGTCTTGCGGCGGTGCAGCAAAAGACTATCGTCCGCTGCGGTATCTTCAGGATACCAGAGTTTCTGGTTTGCACCAAGACCCCCAGGGCGCCGTCTTCCTCCCGGCGTCCGAGGTTGCTGTCCTGGTCTCATGCGAAACATCAAGATAAAGGAACAACTCTATGACTCTTAAGCTTAAAGTCATCATCGGATCGACCCGTCCCGGGCGTGTCGGCCCGACCGTCGCGGCCTGGGCCGTCAAGGCCGCCGAGGCGCATGGCGGGTTCGCGGTAGAGCTGGTGGACCTGGCATCGGTCGATCTGCCGCTGCTGGACGAGCCCAAGCATCCGGCGATGAAACAATACGAGCACGCCCATACCAAGGCCTGGAGTGCGATCGTCGAGGATGCCGACGCCTTCCTCTTCGTCACCCCGGAATACGATTCCTTCCCGCCCGCCGCGCTGATCAACGCGCTGCAGGCGCTGTCGCAGGAATGGAAGTACAAGCCGGCCGCGGTGATCTGCTACGGCGGCATCTCGGGCGGGCTGCGCGCCGCGCAGGAGCTGCGCCAGCTGATCGGCAACCTGCAGATGGTGGCGCTGCCGCAGGTGGTGCCGGCGCCCTTCTTCCCGGAGTTCATCCAGGACGGCGCGTTCACCCCTAACGACAAGATGACCGAGGGCGCCACGCTGATGCTGAGCGAACTGGCCAAATGGGCCACGGCGCTGAAGCCGCTGCACAGCGCCTGATCGGCGAAACAGGGGCCGGGGCGCTTTCGTCCCGGTCCCTTCGGCGCCGTCCCGCCGTGGTCAGTCGGTGGTGTGCAGCCGCGAGGTCTGCACCAGCACGACGGCCAGCAGCGGGGCGACGACGCCCACTACCGCCACCACGATCAGCAGGATACCCAGCTGCGAATAGTCGGCCGCGGTGGTCACCGCGCCGGCGGTGTCCTTGACCTCGCGCGTGACGGTGAAGATCTGGTTGAGGTATTTGGTGCCCAGACTACTGGCCGAGAGCGCCAGATTGGTGAAGGAGGCCATCACCGCGAAGAAGGTGGCCTTGAGATTGTCGGGCGCGTTGCGCGCGATCCAGGCCAGCATCGGGATCATCGCCACCTGGCCCAGCGGGCTTTCCATCGCCGTATCGAGAATGGCGATGAACCGGGCGTCGACAAGGCCGCCGGTCAGCGGCTCGGTCCAGTTCTGGATGCCGTAGTAGAGCCCGATATTGGGCAGCGACAGGAGGCCGGCAGCGGCGGTCAGCAGCACGACGATATAGACGATGGTGTGGTTCGACATCAGCGGCCGCAGCACGAACATCCCCACCAGCGTCAGCACCGAGGTGATCAGCGACAGGATCGCCAGGAACTGCTGGTCGAATCCCAGCTGGTCTATGGTGAACCAGGTGGCGCCGGCGCCGGGCAGCGGCGTGGCGC
>JBFXGQ010000330.1:0-5671 GCA_050177915.1 Pseudodonghicola sp.
CCGCGCGGGAGGAGCCCTATGTCGAGGCCGCCATCGCGCTCGGCACCTCGATGCCGCGGGTGCTGTGGCGCCACCTGATGCCGAATACCTTCGCGCCGCTCACCGTGCAGGCCACCTATGTCTGCGCCTCGGCGATCCTGACCGAGGCGATCCTCAGCTTCCTCGGCGCCGGCGTGTCGACCGAGACGCCGACCTGGGGCAACATCATGGCCGAGGCGCGGATCTACTTCCGCCTCAAGCCCGAGCTGATCCTGTGGCCCGGGCTGGCGCTGTCGCTGTGTATCCTGTCGATCAACCTGCTGGGCGATGCCGCGCGCGATGTGCTCGATCCCCGCATGGGCAAGAGGGAGGACTGACCATGCCCGTTCTGCAAATCGAGAACCTGCGCGTTTCGGTGGATTCCAAGGCCGGGATCGAGGTGGTCCACGGCATCTCGATCGAGATCAACGAGGGCGAGACCGTCTGTCTGGTGGGCGAATCCGGCTCCGGCAAGTCGGTCAGTTCGCTGGCCACCATGGGGCTGCTGCCCAAGGGCTCGCTCAAGATCACCTCGGGGCGCATCCTGCTGGACGGCGAGAACCTGCTCGACCTCACGCCGGGGCAGCTGCGCGACCGCCGGGCGACCCGAATGTCGATGATCTTCCAGGAACCGATGACGGCGCTGAACCCGGTGATCAAGGTCGGCGACCAGATCACCGAGGTGCTGCAGGCCCATACCAAACTGTCCAATGCCGAGAGCCACGCCAAGGTGATGGACATTCTGGAGCAGGTCGGCCTGCCGGATATCGAACGCATCGCGCGCAGTTATCCGCACCAGCTGTCCGGCGGCCAGCGGCAGCGCATCATGATCGCCATGGCGCTGGTGCTGGAGCCGCGGCTGCTGATCGCGGACGAGCCCACCACCGCGCTGGACGTCACCACCCAGAAGCAGATCCTCAAGCTGATGAAGGACCTGCAAAAGGACCATGGCACCGCCGTGCTGTTCATCACCCACGACATGGGCGTGGTGGCCGAGATCGCCGACCGCGTCTATGTGATGAACCAGGGCGATCTGGTCGAGGACGGGCCGGTACAGCAGATCCTGGCCAGGCCGAACAAGGATTACACCCGGCGGCTGCTGTCCTCGGTGCCGTCGCTGGTGCCGCGGCCGGCGCGGCCGGCGACCAGCCCCAAGGCGGCGCTGCAGGTCAGCGGGCTGAACAAGATCTACGGCGGCGGCGGCTTCCTGTCCAAGGCCAAGACCACCCATGCCGCGCGCGAGGTGAGCTTCGAGCTGAAGGCCGGCCGCACCCTGGGCATCGTCGGCGAGAGCGGCTCGGGCAAGAGCACGGTGGCGCGCTGCGTGATGCGGATGATCGACCCGACCTCGGGCGGTATCCGCGTCGGCGGGCAGGAGATCGGCGGGCTGACGCGCGCCGGGCTGTACCCGTTCCGCAAGAAGCTGCAGATGGTGTTCCAGGACCCCTACCGGTCGCTGAACCCGCGCCTGAGCATCGAGGAGAGCATCATCGAGGGGCCGGTGAACTACGGCATGCCCCGCGCCGAGGCCCGCGCGCGCGCCGGCGAGCTGCTGGAGCTGGTGGGCCTGCCCGCCTCGGCCGCGGCGCGCTATCCGCATATGTTCTCGGGCGGGCAGCGGCAGCGGATCGCCATCGCCCGCGCGCTGGCGATGGAGCCTGAGCTGCTGGTCGCCGACGAGGCGGTCTCGGCGCTCGACGTCTCGGTGCAGGCGCAGGTGCTGGACCTGCTGACCGAGATCCAGACCCGCACCGGCATCGCCATCCTGTTCATCACCCACGACCTGCGCGTCGCGGCGCAGATCTGCGACGAGGTGGCGGTGATGCGGCGCGGCGAGGTGGTCGAGATCGGCGCCACCGCCGACGTTCTGGGCAACCCGCAACACGACTACACTCAGGCCCTGCTCTCGGCCGCGCCGGGGCGCGACTGGGACTTCGCCAATTTCCGACCCGTGGCGGCCTGAGCGGCCGCCGCCCCCTTTCCTTCCGATGGAGTGACCATGACTGCCCCCCGTATCGCAATCGGCGGCTTTCTGCATGAAACCAACACCTTCGCCCCCTCGAAGGCCACCTATGAGGATTTCGCCCATGGCGGCGGCTCGGGGCGGATGCTGCGCGGGGCGGAGATCGTCGAGACCTGCCGCGACATCAACGCCGCGATCTCGGGCGCCATCCGCCATGGCGAGACCGCCGGCTGGGACCTGCGCCCGACCCTGTTCTGCGCCACCTCGCCCTCGGCCCATGTGACAGAGGACGCCTTTGAACGCATCGCCGGCGAACTGCTGGAGCGGATCGCGGCGGAACTGCCGCTGGACGGCGTGTTCCTCGACCTGCACGGCGCCATGGTCACCGAGCATCACGACGATGGCGAGGGCGAGCTGCTGGCGCGGCTGCGCGCGCTGGTCGGCCCGGATGTGCCGGTGGTGGTCTGTCTCGACCTGCATGCCAATGTGACGGCGAAGATGTTCGACATGGCCGATGTGCTGGAAAGCTATCGCACCTATCCGCATGTCGACATGGCCGAGACCGGGCTGCGCGGCGCCCGGGCGCTGCAGCGGATGCTGGACGGCAGCCGGCCGGAAAAGGCGATGCGCGTCGCCCCCTTCCTGACCGCCATCGCCTGGCAATGCACCCATGCCGACCCCGCCCGCAGCCTCTATGCGCGGATGCAGGAGCTGGCCGGCGACGACCGCGACATGAGCTTCAACATGGGCTTTCCGGCCGCCGACTTCCCCGAATGCCAGATGACCGTGCTGGCCTACGGACCGGGCGCCGCGGCGGCCGCCGACCAGATGATGACGGCGATCGAGGAAGCCGAGCCCGCCTTCAAGGGCAAGGTCTGGACCCCCGAGGAAGGCGTCGCCGAGGCGATGCGCCTGGCTGCCGAGCCCGGCCGCACCGGGCCGGTGGTGATTTCCGACACCCAGGACAACCCCGGCGCCGGCGCCGACAGCAACACCACCGGCATGATCCGGGCGATGGCCAAGCTCGGCGCCCATGGCGCCATCGGCAACCTCTTCGACCCTGCCACGGCGCAGGCGGCGCATGCTGCAGGCGTTGGCGCGACGCTGCGGATGGCGATCGGCGGCCAGTCCGGCGTGCCGGGCGATGCGCCCTTCGAGGCGGAGTTTCTGGTCGAACGGCTGTCGGACGGCCACTTTCTGGCCAAGGGGCCGTTCTATCGCGGCCGCATGCTGAACATGGGCCCCTCGGCCTGCCTGAAACTGGGCGATCTGCGCATCGTCGTGGTCTCGGCCAAGGCGCAGATGGCGGATCGCGAGATGTTCCGCCAGGTCGGCATCGACCCGGAGGAGGAGCCGATCATCATCGTCAAGAGCTCGGTCCATTTCCGCGCCGACTTCGAGCCCATCGCCTCGCATCTGATGGTCTGCGCAGCGCCGGGGCCGATGGCGGTCGATCCGGCGCTGCTGCCCTGGCGGCGGCTGCGCCCGGGCCTGCGCATGGGCGCGCTGGGTCCGGAATTCAAACCCGAAGACGAAATCGCGTAAGAAGACAGAAGGAGACCGCAAATGCCGGTCATTGAAGATATCGCGGCATTCGCCGACGAGCTGACGGCGATCCGCCGCGATCTGCACGAACACCCCGAACTGGGCTTCGAGGAGGTGCGCACCGCCGCGATCGTGGCCAACAAGCTGAAGAGCTGGGGGATCGAGGTCACCACCGGCGTCGGCAAGACCGGCGTGGTGGGGGTGCTGAAGGGCGCAAAGCCCGGCAAGACCATCGGGCTGCGCGCCGATATGGACGCGCTGCCGATCCATGAGGAGACCAACCTGCCCTATGCCTCGAAGACCCCCGGCGTCATGCATGCCTGCGGTCACGACGGCCATACCACCATGCTGCTTGGGGCGGCGCGCTACCTCAGCGAACATCCCGATTTCGCCGGCACCGCCGTGTTCATCTTCCAGCCGGCGGAAGAGGGTCTGGGCGGCGCCCGCGCGATGATCGCCGACGGGCTGTTCGACAGGTTCCCCTGCGACGAGATCTACGGCATGCACAACACCCCCAACGGCGATCCCGATGCGGTCGGCGTCAAGAAGGGGCCGGCGATGGCGGGCTCGAACTTCTTCGACGTCAAGATCACCGGCCGCGGCAGCCATGGCGCCCATCCGCAGGGCAGCCGCGATCCGATCATCATCGCCACCACGCTGGTGCAGCAGATGCAATCCATCGTGTCGCGCAACGTCGATCCGACCAAGCCGGCGGTGGTCTCGGTCACCAAGATCGCATCCGGCGCCGCCTATAACGTGATCCCCAATTCGGCGGAATTCGGCGGCACCATCCGGTTCTTCGACGCCGAGGTGGGCGAGCTGATCTCGCAGCGCATCCGCGCGCTCTGCGCCGGGGCCGCCAAGGGCTATGAGGTCGATATCGAGGTCGACATCCGCAACGTCTTCGACGTGCTGGTGAATGACGAGGCGCTGTCGGACGCGGTGCTGGCCGCAGCCGCCCCGGTGGTGGGCGGCGAGCGCACCGAGATCAAGCACGATCTCGTCATGGGCTCGGAGGATTTCGCCGACATGCTGCGCATCGTTCCCGGTGCCTATTGCACCGTCGGCCATTCCGGCGAGGTGCCGCTGCACAACCCCGGCTATGTGCTCGACGACGCGATCCTGCCCGTCGGCGCCAGCATCTACGCCAATCTGATCACCTCGCGCGGAGCCGCAGCATGACCACCTGGAAAGACCTCGCCTTCGACACCGACGCCATCATCGACGGGCTGAAGCCCTGGATCGAATGCGAAAGCCCCACCTTCGACGCCGCCGCCGTCGACCGGATGATGGATCTGGTGGCGATGAAATGCGCCGAGCTCGGCGCCACCATCGAACGCATTCCCGGCACCCTGGGGCTGGGCGGATCGGTGCGCGCCCGCTTCCCGCATCCCAAGATGGGCGAGCCGGGGATCATGATCACCGGCCATTTCGACACCGTGCATCCGATCGGCACCCTGGCCAAGAACCCGTTCCGCCGCGAGGGCGGCAAGGTCTACGGCCCCGGCATCCAGGACATGAAGGGCGGCAACTTCATCACGCTGGAGGCGATCCGCGCGCTGCAGGAGGCCGGCATCGAGACGCCGCTGCCGATCGTCGCCCTGTTCACCCCGGATGAGGAGATCGGCACGCCGGCCACCCGCACGCTGATCGAAACCGAGGCCAAGCGCGCCAAATACGTGCTCTGCCCCGAGCCGTCGCATCCCGACAACGGGGTGACCACCGGCCGCTATGCCATCGCGCGCTTCAACCTCAAGGCCGAGGGCAAGCCCAGCCATGCCGGCGCCGACATCAAGGGCGGCGTCTCGGCGGTGCGGGAACTGGCCAAGCGGATCATCGAGATCGAGGAGATGACCAGCGAGGATTGCACCTTCTCGTGCAACAACGTCGCCTCGGGGCAATGGGTGAACTGCGTGCCCTCCTTCGCCAGCGCCGAATGCCTGTCGATGGCCAAGGAGCAGGCCGATCTGGACGCCGGGATCGAGAAGATGCTGGCGCTCTCGGGCGAGCGTAACGGGGTGAAGTTCACCGTCACCCGCGGCGTCACCCGCCCGGTGTGGGAGCCCGGCATGCCCGGCACCATGGCGCTGTATGAAAAGGCCATGGCGATCTCGGGCGAGATCGGGCTGGACATGCCGCACGGCA
>JBFXGQ010000331.1:0-5642 GCA_050177915.1 Pseudodonghicola sp.
GCGGCGAGCGAGTAGAAATCGCCGATCACCTGATTGGGCTCGCGCACGTTCTGGCGCAGGATGCGCAACAGGTCCCGGTTCACCGCGCCGCGCTCGGCGAACTTCATGATCGGGATCTGGATGCCCTCCTCGTAGACCGACTTGCCGTCGGCGCCGAAGCCGCGCCCGCCCACGTCCACCACATGGGCGGTGCAGGCGAAGAAGCCGACCAGCTCGTCGCCCTTGAACGAGGGCGACACCATGGTGATGTCGTGCAGATGGCCGGTGCCCTTCCACGGATCGTTGGTGACGTAAGTGTCGCCCGGGAACATCTCGTCGCGCGGGATCTCGGCGATGAAATGCTGCACCGCCTCGGCCATGGTGTTGACATGGCCCGGGGTGCCGGTCACCGCCTGCGCCAGCATCTCGCCGCGGGCGTTGTAGACCCCGGCCGAGAGGTCGCCCGCCTCGCGCACCGAGGTCGAGAAGGCGGTGCGCAGCAGCGTCATCGCCTGTTCCTCCACCACCGAGATCAGCCGGTTCCACATCACCTGCATGCGGATCTCGTCGATCTGGCTCATCGGCTGGCTCATCGGCTGGCTCACGGGCTGGTTCACGGGCTGGTTCATCGCCGGGTTCATCGACTGGCTCATGGGTTATCTCCCTTTCCGCACGAGAAGAAGCGTGCCGTCCGACTGCACCACCACATCGAAGGGCGAGGTCACCACGGTCGAGGTCTCGGCCTCGACGATCACCGCCGGGCCGGCGACCCGGTCGCCGGAGGACAGGCTGTCGCGCGGCACGATGGCGGTCTCCTCCTCGCGCCCCAGCGCCGGGTCGAACACCGGCCGGCTCGCCGGCGCCGGCACCGGTTTGCCGCCGGTCTGGATCGCGTGGCGCGCGCCCTCGGGGCGGCTGTCCTGCGCCTTGACCGAGAAGGTGACGAATTCGATCTCCGGCCCCTCGACCGCGCGGCCGAAGAACTGGGCGTAGCGGTCCTTGAACGCCGCCTCGATCATCGCCGCATCCGCGGCGGTGAAGTCGCGGTCGGGCAGCGCCACCGGGATCTCCCAGCCCTGGCCGGCATAGCGCATGAAGGCGGTCACCTCGCGGCGGATCTCGCCCGCGGTGCCGGCGCGCACGAAGCCCTCGGCGGTCGCCTTCAGCTCGTTCAGCATGGCGTTGAGCGCGGCGGTGTCGACCTGCGACAGCCGCTGGATCTGCGAGGCCACCGCCTCATAGCCGAAGGGCGCCTTGAGGAAGCCGATGGCCGAGCCGACGCCGGCGCCCTGCGGGATCAGGCACAGGTCCACCCCCAGCTTCTCGCACAGCCGGGCCGCATGCAGCGGCGCCGCGCCGCCGAAGGCGATCATCGTGTTCTCGCCGATGTTCTTGCCGTTCTCCACCGCATGCACCCGCGCCGCATTGGCCATGTTCTCGTCGACCACGTCGCAGATGCCGAAGGCGGCCGCCTGCGGCGCCAGCCCCAGCGTCGCGCCGACGTCGCGGGCCACCGCCGCCTCCGAGGCCGCGATGTCCAGCCGGATCTTGCCGCCGGCGAAATTGTCGGGGTCGAGCTTGCCCAGCAGCAGGTCGGCATCGGTGATCGCCGGGCGGGCGCCGCCGCGGCCGTAGCAGGCCGGTCCCGGTTCCGAGCCCGCCGATTCCGGCCCGGCCTGGATCCGCCCCATGGCATCGACCCAGGCGATCGAGCCGCCGCCGGCGCCGATCTCGATCATCTCGATCACCGGGATCGAGATCGGCATGCCCGAGCCCTTGCAGAAGCGATAGGTGCGCGCCACTTCGAAGCTGCGCGCGGTCTGCGGCTGGAAGTCCTCGATCAGGCAGATCTTGGCGGTGGTGCCGCCCATGTCATAGCTCACCACCCGCTCCAGATCGAAGCGGCGGGCGATGTCGGCAGCGAAGATGGCGCCGCCGGCGGGGCCGCTCTCGACCAGCCGCACCGGGAATTCGGCCGCGGTTTCAACCGAGATCAGACCGCCGCCCGAATGGATCATGAAGACCGGGCAGGCCGCGCCCATGTCCTGCAACCGGACCTGCAGCCGGCCCAGGTAATCGGCCATCTGCGGCCGCACATAGGCATTGGCGCAGACCGTGTTGAAGCGTTCGAACTCGCGCATCTGCGGCGACACCTCGGCAGAGATCGAGATCGGCAGGTCGAGATGACGCGCCAGGATCTCGCGGGCGCGCTTCTCATGCGTGTCGTTCATGTAGGAGTGGATGAAACCAATGGCGACGGCGCCGAAGTCCTGCGCCGCGATCTGCCGCGCAATCGCCTCCAGCGCCGCCTCGTCCAGCGGCTGCAGCTCCTCGCCCCGGGCGCCGATCCGGCCCTTGACCGCGAAGCGGTCCTCGCGCGGGATCAGCGGTTCGGGCAGCCGCAGGTTCAGATCGTATTGCTCGAACCGGTTCTCGGTGCGCATCTCGATCACGTCGCGGAAGCCCTCGGTGGTGATCAGCGCGGTGCGGGCGCCGCGCCGCTCGATCAGAGCGTTGGTGGCCAGCGTGGTGCCGTGGATGATCATGTCGATCTCGGCGGGGGCGATCCCCGCCTCTGCCGTCACGATCTCAATCCCGTCCAGAATGGCCTGCTCGGGCGCCGCGTAATTCGTCAGCACCTTGGCGGAATGGAGGGCGCCACGCACATCGAGTGCGACATCGGTGAAGGTGCCACCGATGTCTGCGCCCAATCGAATATCCTGACTGGTCGTCATGTTTTGTCCTTTGCGGCCAGTGCGGCGTCGCGCATCTGGCTGAGGCTCTGCCGCGGGGTCAGCGCCTCGGGCGAGATATTGAGGTCGAGCACCGCCCCGGTCGTCGAGGCCAGCGCGCGGTCGAAGGCCGCCGGGAAATCCGCCGTGGTCTCGACCCGCTCGGCGTGGAAGCCATAGGCCCGCGCCAGCGCCGCGAAATCGGGATTGACCATCGTGGTGCCCGACACCCGGGTCGGATAGTGGCGTTCCTGATGCGCCCGGATGGTGCCGTAGATGCCGTTGTTGAGGATCAGCACGATCGGCTGCGCCCCGGCCTGCAGCGCGGTCGCCAGCTCGGTGCAGTTCATCTGGAAATCGCCGTCGCCGGCAAAGCAGACCACCGTCTTCTCCGGCTGCGCCACCTTGGCCGCGATCGCCGCCGGCAACCCATAGCCCATCGCCCCCGACTGCGGCGCCAACAGCCGCGCCTTGGGGCCGAACTTGAAGAACCGCCCCGACCAGACGGTGAAATTGCCTGCCCCGTTGGTCAGGATCATATCCTCGGGCAGCAGGTCGCGCAGATGGGCGCAGACCTTGCCCATGTCCACCGGCGAGGGCAGATCGGGCAGATCGAAGCCCGCCTCATAGGCGGCGCGCCCCTCGGCCCGCCAGCCGGCCCAGCCGCCCCGGACCGGCGCCAGCGCACCGAGCGCCGCGGCAAAGGCGTTCGGCCCGGCCTGGATCCCCAGCTCGGGGCGGTAGATCTTGCCGATCTCCAGATCCGAGCCATGCACATGGATCAGCCGCTGCCGCGGCTGCGGCACGTCGAGCAGCGTGTAGCCGTCAGTCGAGTTCTCGCCGAACCGCGCGTTGATCGCCAGGATCACATCGGCCTCGGCCAGCAGGCGGCGCACATGCGGCGCCATGCCCACCCCGGCCTCGCCGCAGAACACCGGCGAATGGTTGTCGAACTGGTCCTGATAGCGGAACACCGACACCACGGGAATGTCGCTGGCCTCGGCAAAGCCCTGGATCTGCGCCATGCTGCCGTCTTTCCAATTGCAGCCGCCGTAGAAGATCACCGGCCGTTCGGCGCCTGCCAGCGTCTCGCGCAGCCGCGCCATGGCGGCGGCCGCAGGCGCGGGCTCGGCGATCTCGACCGGGCCGGTCAGCGGCGCCGCATCGGTCAGGCTGGTCAGCATGTCCTCGGGCAGCGCGATCACCACCGGACCGGGCCGGCCGGAGATCGCCATGGTCCAGGCCCGCGACAGGATTTCGGGGATGCGGTCGATCTGGTCGATCTCGACAACCCATTTGACCATGGTGCCGAAGACGGCCTTGTAATCCACCTCCTGAAACGCCTCCCGGCCCTTCATCCCGGTGCCCACCTGCCCCACCAGCAGCAGCATCGGCACCGAATCCTGCATCGCCGTATGCACCCCGATCGACGCATTCGTCGCCCCAGGCCCCCGCGTCACCATGCAGATCCCCGGCGTCCCGGTCAGCTTGCCATAGGCCGCCGCCATGAACCCGGCTCCGCCCTCGTTGCGGCACAGCACGTAATCGAGCGTGCCCGCCGTATCGTGCAGCGCATCCAGCACCGCCAGATAACTCTCCCCAGGAACCCCAAACGCACAACGCGCCCCAAGCCCGACCAAACTCTCAACCAATACCTGTCCGCCACTTCGTCTCATCTCTCAGGGCCCTTTCGCATTCGCCTGGTTTCCGGTGGGCATCGGACACCGAACCGGCCGTTTCGACAAGCTCTGTCGCATCTCCCGGATCCGGCGCCGGAGGCGCGCCGCGGCGGCGCCCCTCGTCCGGCGACCGGCCGCCGTGAACCGGGATCATGCTGCGCCGGCGGCGCCCGCCGGGAAATCAAGAACGCGCAACGATAGACAAGATCTTCTTGCCAGTTTTCCGGCGCATCCCGCCCGCGGCCGCCGCTGAAATCACCGCCGAAATCACCGCCGGTTTCGCCGCACCCCATCGACAGTCAGTGCGAAACGGATTATCTATAATTCATGAAGCAACCGAAAGAAGAAACCCAGGCCGCGCGGATCGCGCGCATTCTCGCCGACCGCATCATCTCGGGCCGGATCGCGCCCGGGGCGCGGCTGCGGCAGGACCATATCGCCGCGGAATTCGGCGCCAGCCACGTGCCGGTGCGCGAGGCCTTTCGCCAGCTGGAATCGCAGGGCCTGGCCGAGAGCCTGCCGCGCCGCGGCGTGCGGGTGACCAGCTTCGACCTGGCCGAGCTGCGCGAGGTGGCCGAGATGCGCGCCGCCCTTGAATCGCTGGCCCTGCGCCATGCTGCCCCCAATCTGACCCCGGCCCTGCTGCAAGAGGCCGAGGCCGCCACGCGCGCCGCCGAAACCGCCACCGACGTGCGCGAATGGGAGGTCGCCAACCGCCGGTTCCACCGGCTGATCCTGACGCCCTGCCATATGCCCCGGCTGCTGGCGAGCATCGACGACCTGCATATGGCCAGCGCCCGTTTCCTGTTCGCCGCCTGGCGTCAGGAGTGGGAGGCGCGCACCGATCACGACCACCGGGCGATCCTGGCGGCGCTGCGCAAGGGGCAGACCGACCTCGCCTGCGCCACCCTCGCGCGCCATGTGGGCTGGATCGGACGCCGCTCGGTCACCACAAAAAACCGCGCCAATGAAACGGCTTACGAGATTCCCTGACAATTATCTACAATCTACATTGCAGTCAGCCCGGACTCCCCGCGTAATTGTAGATAGATTCACGGCTATCTATGGAGGAGCTTCCGATGCCAAGCCTGACCCGCGCCAATTCCACCCCCGTCACCCTCGGCCACAAGGCGGCGATCACCCTCGCCGCCGCCGCGCTGATCACCCTGAGCGCCAAGGTGCATGTGCCGTTCTGGCCGGTGCCGATGACTCTGCAGACGCTCGCGGTTCTGCTCATTTCCGCGGCACTCGG
>JBFXGQ010000332.1:0-5662 GCA_050177915.1 Pseudodonghicola sp.
TGACCGAGGCGGAGCAGGCGCCGGAACCGCAGGCGCTGGCGCCCAGCCTGTCGCCGCGTCCCGCGGCCCGGCCGCAGCGCCGGCCGGAGGGGCCGACCGAGGTTGCCGCGGCGCATCCGGAGCAGGCGAAGCCCGAGACACCGAAGCCCGAAACACCGAAGCCCGAGACGCCGAAACCTGCCGCGGCCAAGCCGGCGACGCCGAAGCCGGCAGAGCCGGCCGACACCCGCAGCGGGATCGCCTCGGCGCTCTCCGAGGCGATGGCCGGCAGCGAGACCCGGGCACCCGCCGCGGCGGCGCCGGCCGGCCCGCCGCTGACCGCCGGCGAGAAGGAGGGGCTGCGCGTCGCGGTCTCGGCCTGCTGGAACGTCGGTTCGCTGTCCTCGGCGGCGCTGGCCACCACGGTGGTTGTCGCAGTATCGTTAACCCCGGATGGCAAACCGCAGGCGGACACGATCCGCATGGTGTCCAGTTCGGGCGGCGACGGCGGGTCGGCAAAACAGGCATTCGATGCCGCGCGGCGGGCAATCATCCGCTGCGGGGCGAAAGGTTACACGTTGCCGGCAGACAAATACGATCACTGGCGCGATATTGAGATGACATTCAATCCGGAGAGGATGCGGATCAAATGACCAGACTTCTGCTGAGCTTTCTGCTGGGCTGGGTCGTTCTGGCCCAGACGGCGGCGGCGCAGACCGGGCCGTTGCGGATCGAGATCACCGAGGGCGTGATCGAACCCCTGCCATTCGCGGTGCCCGACTTCGTGCCCGACAGTGCGGCGGCGGCAGAGGTGTCGCAGCAGATCGGGCGGGTGATTGCCGCCGATCTCTCGGGCACCGGGCTGTTCCGGGAAATCCCGGCCAGCGCCCATATCGGCACGGTCAGCGATTTCGCGGCGCCGATCCAGTTCGCCGACTGGAAGGCGATCAACGCCCAGGCACTGGTCACCGGCGCGGTGGCGGTCAGCGGCAACCGGCTGACGGTGCGGTTCCGGGTCTGGGACGTGTTCTCGGGCGCGGAGCTGGGCAACGGGCTGCAATTCGCCGGCACCACCGAGGGCTGGCGGCGGATGGCCCACAAGGTGGCCGATGCGGTCTACAGCCGGATCACCGGCGAGGGCGGCTATTTCGACAGCCGGGTGGTCTATGTCTCGGAAAGCGGGCCCAAGAACGACCGCCGCAAGCGGCTGGCGATCATGGATTACGACGGCGCCAATGTGCAGTATCTGACCGACAGCGCATCGATCGTGCTGGCGCCGCGGTTCTCGCCCACCGGCGACCGGGTGCTCTATACCAGTTTCGAGACCGGTTTCCCGCGCATCTACGTGCTGGACGTGGGCCAGGTGAAGCGTCGGGTGCTGGAGACGCAGGAAGGCACCATGAGCTTTGCGCCGCGTTTCGCGCCGAACGGGCAGACGGTGGTCTTCTCGCTGGAGCAGGGCGGCAATACCGACATCTACGCGATGGACATCAACAGCGGCCAGCATACCCGGCTGACCTCTGCGCCCTCGATCGAGACCGCGCCCAGCTATTCCCCCGACGGCAGCCAGATCGTGTTCGAAAGCGACCGTTCGGGCACCCAGCAGCTCTATGTCATGCCGGCCGGCGGCGGCGAGGCGCGGCGGATCAGCTTCGGCCAGGGCCGCTATGGTACCCCGGTGTGGTCGCCGCGCGGCGACCTGATCGCCTTCACCAAACAGAACCAGGGCCGGTTTCACATTGGCGTGATGCGTACCGACGGCAGCGAGGAACGGCTGCTGACCGCCTCGTTCCTGGACGAAGGCCCGACCTGGGCGCCGAACGGCCGGGTGATCATGTTCACCCGTGAAAGCAAGGGCGCGGCGGGGCAGGCGACGCTATATACGGTGGATATCACCGGGCGGAATCTGCGGCCCGTGCGCACCCCCGGCGGCGCCTCGGACCCGTCCTGGTCCCCCTTGCAGAACTGAAGCCCACGTTCACAACATCCCCCGTCTGTGGTAGACAAGCGACCAAGACAAAGAACTCCTGAGAGGCAATCGGCATGAAATCCCTGAAGTTTGCGATGCTGGCCTGCGCCGTTGCGGCGGTCGCGGCCTGCTCGAACGCGAAGAACGACGGCATGTATGGCGACGGCATGTCCGGCACCGGCCCGGGCTATGGCACCGGCTCCAACGGCCTGCCGTCGGACCCGACCTCGCCGGCCTATTTCCAGCAGGCGGTCGGCGACCGGGTGCTGTTCGCCGTCGACCAGTCGACGCTGGGTGACGAGGCCCGCGCCACCCTGACCGCGCAGGCGGACTGGCTGATGAAGAACCCCGCCTATTCGGCGATGATCGAAGGCCACGCCGACGAGCAGGGCACGCGGGAATACAACCTCGCGCTGGGCGCGCGGCGGGCCAATGCCGCGCGCGAATTCCTGATCTCGCGCGGGGTGGCGGGCAACCGGCTGAAGACGGTGAGCTATGGCAAGGAACGCCCGCTGGAAATCTGCAGCGCCGAAAGCTGCTATGCCAAGAACCGGCGCGCCGTCACGGTGCTGTCGGGCGGTCTGACCGGGTAAGGGGATAGCGAGAGATGCGCGTTCTGGTTCTGCTGGCCGTGGCCCTGATGATCGGCGGGCGGGCTGTGCCCGTCGCCGCACAGGGCGATGAGACCCTGGCCGACATTCGTCAGGAGCTGAACGTTCTCTATGTCGAGATCCAGCGCCTGAAACGAGAGCTGTCGACCACCGGCGCGCCGAAGGTCGGCGTCTCCGGCGACAGCGTGCTGGAGCGCTTCGCCGCGATCGAGAGCGAGCTGCAGCGGCTGACCGCCAAGACCGAACAGCTCGATCACCGCATCGGCCAGGTCGTCGCGGATGGCACCAACCGTATCGGCGATCTGGAGTTCCGGCTGGTCGAGCTTGAGGGCGGCGATGTCTCCAAGCTGGGCGAGACCACCACGCTGGGCGGCGAGGTCGAGGCCGCGGCGCCCGCCGTGCCCGCCGTGCCGCAGGCGCCGGCGGGGGCTGCCGGCTCCGAGCTCGCGGTCGGCGAGCGGGCTGATTTCGACGCCGCCAACGCCGCGCTCGAGGCGCAGGACTATGCCCGCGCGGCCGAGCTTTTCGCCGCCTTCAACGACGCCTATCCGGGTAGCCCGCTGGCACCGCAGGCGCATCTGAGCCGGGGCCGTGCGCTCGACGGGCTGGGCGATACCCGCGAGGCCGCCCGCGCCTATCTGGCCGCCTTCACCAGCGACGACACCGGCCCGGCGGCGCCGGATGCGCTCTATCAGCTCGGCGCGGCGCTGGGCCGTCTGGGGCAGGTCTCCCAAGCCTGCGTCACCCTCGGCGAGGTCGGCGCCCGGTTTCCCGCCTCGGGCGCGGTCGGCTCGGCGCAGGCGCAGATGGCGACGCTGAACTGCTCTTGACCGCCGCCGACAGCGAGATCCTGCATCAGGTTCGTGGCGCCTTTGGTGCCACGCCCCCTGACCGGCTGGGCGTGGCCCTGTCGGGCGGCGGGGATTCGGTGGCGCTGCTGCATCTCCTGACCCGCTGTTTCACCGGCGCGCCGGTGCGGCTGTTCGCGGCGACGGTGGATCACGGGTTGCGTCCCGAGGCGGCTGCCGAGGCGGCCGAAGCCGGCCGTCTGGCCGAGGCGCTGGGCGTGCCGCACAGCGTGCTGCGCTGGCAGGGCTGGGACGGCGGCGGCAATCTGCAGGACGCCGCCCGGCAGGCGCGCTACCGGCTGCTTGGCGGCTGGGCGCGGGGGCAGGGGATCGGGACGCTGGCGGTGGGCCATACTGCCGACGATCAGGCCGAAACCCTGCTGATGCGGCTCGGGCGCGCCTCCGGCGTCGCCGGGCTGTCGGGCATGGCGCCGCGCCGGATGCTGGAAGAGGGGGTGATGCTGGCGCGCCCGCTGCTGGCCATCGGGCGGCAGGAGCTGCGCGCCTATCTGCGCCGGCAGGGGCTGAGCTGGGCCGAGGATCCTTCGAACCTCGACGACCGTTTCGCCCGGGTGCGGGCGCGCTGCGCGCTCGAGGCGCTGGCGCCGCTGGGGATCACGCCCACGGCGCTGTCCGACGTCGCCCGCAACATGGCCCGCGCCGATCAGGCGCTGGGCTGGGCGGCGTTTCAGGCCGCCGGCGATCTGGCGCGGATCGAGGCCGGCTGCGTGGTGCTGCAGGGCCGCGGCCTTGCGCTGCTGGCCGAGGAGATCACCCGTCGCCTGCTTGCCGCCGCGATCGGCTGGATCGGCGGGCAGGCCTATCCGCCCCGCCGCGCGCCGATGGAACACCTGCTGGCCGATCTGCGCCAGGGCGGCGGCGGCACGCTGGCGGGCTGTCGGGTGCTGAGCCGGCGGGGCGAGATCTGGATCTGTCGCGAATACAACGCGGTGCGCGATCTGCGCGCCGCTCCCGGCGCCCGCTGGGACCGGCGCTGGCTGCTGGCCGGCGCGGCGGCGCCGGGGGCCGAGGTCGGCGCGCTGGGGCCCGAAGGGCTGGCGCAATGCGCCGACCGCGCCGCCACCGGCCTGCCGCGGGCGGCGCTGGAAGCCTCTCCTGCGCTCTGGCAGGACGGTCGATTGGTCGCGGCGCCGCTGGCCGGATCGCCGAACGGATGGCACGCAATCCTTCCGGAGGGGGAGGCGGCGTTTCGCGCGGCCCTTTTATCGCATTGAACCTGATCCAATGATGTCTATTTTATCCGGTGACAGTCGGTCGCCCCAGCGGCCGCGCATTTAGGAGAGTTTCCTTGGGCAACGTACGCAATATCGCCTTCTGGGTCGTGCTGTTCCTGTTGATCCTGGCCCTGTTCAACCTGTTCAGCGGCTCCGGCAGCACGCTGCAAAGCCGCGAGATCACCTTCTCGGACTTCGTCAGCGCCGTGCAGGAGAATGAGGTCAGCTCGGTCACGCTGGATGGCGAGCAGGTCCGCTTCCGCGGCACCGACGGGCAGGATTACGTCACCATCAAGCCGGAAGACGCCCAGATCACCGATCTGCTGATCCAGCACAAGATCCCGGTGCGGGCCGAAAAGCAGCAACAGTCGGGCTTCCAGTCCTTCCTGATCACGCTGCTGCCCTTCCTGCTGCTGATCGGCGTCTGGGTCTATTTCATGAACCGGATGCAGGGTGGCGGCAAAGGCGGCGCGATGGGCTTCGGCAAGTCGCGCGCCAAGCTGCTGACCGAGAAGCACGGCCGGGTGACCTTTGACGACGTCGCCGGCATCGACGAGGCCAAGGAAGAGCTGGAAGAGATCGTCGAATTCCTGCGCAACCCGCAGAAATTCAGCCGTCTGGGCGGCAAGATCCCGAAAGGCGCGCTGCTGGTGGGCCCTCCGGGCACCGGCAAGACGCTGCTGGCGCGCGCCATCGCGGGCGAGGCCGGCGTGCCCTTCTTCACCATCTCCGGTTCCGACTTTGTCGAGATGTTCGTGGGTGTGGGTGCGTCGCGCGTGCGCGACATGTTCGAGCAGGCCAAGAAGAACGCGCCCTGCATCGTCTTCATCGACGAAATCGATGCTGTCGGCCGCCATCGTGGCGCCGGTTATGGCGGTGGCAATGACGAACGCGAACAGACGCTGAACCAGCTTCTGGTCGAGACGGACGGGTTCGAGGCCAACGAGGGCGTGATCATCATCGCCGCGACCAACCGCAAGGACGTTCTGGACCCCGCGCTGCTGCGTCCGGGCCGGTTCG
>JBFXGQ010000333.1:0-5657 GCA_050177915.1 Pseudodonghicola sp.
CAGCCCGCCGAGGATCAGCAGATCGGCGCCCATGACGCGCGCCTCCAGCGTGCCCCAGATCATGATGCCGCCAAAAGCTGCATCGCGGTCGCGCACCTCCTCGCCCTGCAGCAGCGCGGTCAGCAGATCGGCGAAATCACGGGCGGTCATGGCGCCGCCAAAGCCCGCCTCGCGCTCCAGCGCCTCGATCACCGACAGCGCCTTGATGCCGGCGTTCTTCTGCCAGAGCTCGCCGCTGCCCTCGGTCTGGCCAGCAGCGATGGTCTCGGCCAGCGCGCGCAGGTCGGCGACCCAATCGGCCAGCGGCCGTTCGCCTGGGCGGGTGCGGTCGCAGAAGCTTTCGGCCAGCCAGTCCAGCCAGCCGGACAGCGCCTCAGGATCATGGCGGGCGGCGAAATGGGCCAGGCCGGCGGCATCCGGAAAGGCCGGTCCGTGTTTGCGCAGGTCCAGCTCAAGATCGCGGGTGAAGCGAAGGTGATCGCCGCGCTCGGCGCCGGAATGGCAGAGCGGATGCTTCAGCAGCGTCAGCAGGATTTCCCCGGTCAGCCGATGCGCGAACAGCTCGGCCACATGGCGCAGGAAGCGGCCCGGCGGCGACAGGTGCAGCGGCTGGCCGGCGCTGTCGTCGGGCACGATGTTCCAGCGTTCCAGCGCCGCGGTCACCTGCCGGGTCAGCATCCGGTCCGGGGTGATCAGTGCCGCCGATTGCCCGGTCTCGGCCGCCTGGCGCAGCCGCAGGGCGATGGCCAGCGCCTCGTCGCGCGGACCGGCGGCCTCGATCAGGGTCAGGCCGGCGGCGGCGGCGTCGATGTCGGAGAGCTTTGGCCCCTCCTCCATCCACGCATCGGTGACCGGCGCCGGGCGCAGCGCCAGCGACACCAGCCGGTTGCGCGCCGGCGCCGGCGGCGTCGCCTCCATCCAGGGCCGGATCTGGCGCGGGCCGATCTCCAGCGCGTCCATCAGCTTGCGGAACCGGTATTGTGGGTGATCCTCGGAGGTCAGCGCCTTTTCTAGCCCGTCCCAGACCGCGTCGGGCTGGTCGAAGTCGTAGCCCGGCAACACCAGCGCCCCCTGCGGCAGCCGCGCCACGGCCTGCATCAGCATCAGCGTGGTGCCGCGCGACCCGGTCGAACCGGCGAGGATGATGGGATGATCCGGCGGCGCCACCTGCCAGTGGGCGATCAGATCCTCGACCACCCGACGCTGCCGCGCCTGCGGGTCCAGTGCCGCATCCGCCGCGCCGTCGATGGCGCCGATCATCTCGTCGGCGATGCCGATAAAGGCCTGCGCCCGGGCCCAGTGACCGGAGAGGTCGCTGACATCGAGGTTGCGGATGTCGTCGGGCGACACGCCTTCGCCCTGCATCTCGTCGATCAGCCCGGCGAGGCTGTCGGCCAGATCGTAGAGCGAGGCGCGCGCCGCCAGATCGGGCTGTTTGTCGAGCAGCGCGGAAATCAGCTGGGTCAGCTCCAGCCGCCGGCGCAGCGGCGGGATCGCCGGCGGCAGCCGGTCCATGCCGCCGGTCTCGCCCAGATCGGTCAGCAGCGACACCCGCGGCAGCAGCCGCGGCGGGCCGGCGTCGAAGATGTCGCGGATCCGTCGCGCCATGCGGCGGGTGTTGACCACCAGATGCACCCGCGCCAGCGCCTCGGGCGGCTGATCCGCCATCCGCGCGGTCAGCCCGTCGATCAGCGCGCGGGGGAAGTCCACCCCGCAGGGCAGCGCAAAGACGCGGGGGCCGGCGGCGTCAAACATCGTCGCCCGCCAGCAGCGCTTCGGCCAGCACGATGCCCGCCGGGTGGCCGACGTCGCACCAGCGCCCCGGGTAGGCCAGCGCGAACAGCCGCCCGCGCGTCAGCATCCGGTCCCAGAGGGCGTTCAGCGAAAATGCCCGCGCCTCGATCCCGGCCAGCAGGTCGGGGTTCACGATCTGCGCGCCGCCGTAGATCAGCCCCGGACCGCGCCGCAGAACCTGGCCCGCGGCGTCGGTGGTGAAATCCCCCGCGCCGGTGTGGCCCGCCGCGTGGTCGGGC
This sequence comes from Pseudodonghicola sp., assembly GCA_050177915.1. GTDB lineage: Bacteria > Pseudomonadota > Alphaproteobacteria > Rhodobacterales > Rhodobacteraceae > Pseudodonghicola. The sequence goes on from JBFXGQ010000333.1 coordinate 2,034, forward strand.
GCGATGCCGATCAGCAGCGCGTCCATCCGGTCGCTGTCCCAGGCCGCGCGCAGCAGCTCAAGCGGGTTCGGCCCGGCCCAGATCGCATCGGTGTTCAGCGTGAAGACCGGCCCCGGCCCCAGCAGCGGCAGCGCCTGGCGCAGCCCGCCGCCGGTCTCCAGGATCTCCGGCCGCTCGACCGAGGTGCGCACGCCGCGCGGCGCCAGATGCGCCTCGAGCATCTCCGCCCGGTAGTGCAGGTTCGCCACCACCCGGGGCAGCGCCAGCGGTTGCAGCAGATCCAGCGCATGGTCGATCAGCGGCCGGCCGGCGACCTCGACCAGCGGCTTGGGGCGGTCGCGGGTCAGTTCGCCCATCCGGGTGCCGAAGCCTGCCGCGAACAGCAGGGCGGCCTGCGGCGCCGCGCTCATGCCGACCTCAGCCGGTCCAGCGCCTCCGGGGTCGGCGCCGGCAGCGCGGCCAGCAGCATATCGGCCACCGGGGCCAGCGCGGGATGTTCCAGATCGCGCTTCAGATGGGTCCAGACCGCCGGGATCAGATCGACGTAATGCGGCTTGCCATAATCGGTGGCGAGCCGGGCGAAGACCCCGAGGATGCGCAGGTTGCGCTGCGCCCCCAGCACCGCATAGGCGGTGCGAAAGGCGTGATCGTCCACCCCTGCGGCGGTGATGTAATGCTCCAGCATGGCGATCTCGATCCCGGCGGGCACATCGCGGCGGATGTCCTGCAGCAGCGACACCAGATCATAGGCGGGATGGCCCAGCATGGCGTCCTGGAAATCCAGCAGGCCGACGCGCGCCAGCCCGACGCGATCGGGCAGCCACAGCAGGTTTTCGGCGTGATAGTCGCGCAGGCAGACCACCTGTTTGCCCCCGGCATGGGCGCGCAGGATATCCTCGAACCGATGCAGGAACCGGCCGTGGGTATCGCTGTCGGCGTCGCCCAGAATGCCCTGACGGTATTTGGCGAAGGCCAGCCCGGCGTAATCCGCCATCAGATGCGCGTCATAGGCCGGCAGCGGCAGCGGCTCGGCGTCATGCAGCGCGATCAGCACATTGGTCGCGGCCTGATAGAGCGCGCGCTCGGGCTCAGGATCGCGCTCCAGCACCCGGGCGAACAGATCGTCGCCCAGATCCTCCAGCAGCAGGAAGCCGTATTCGGCATCCTCGGCGTAGATCTCCGGCGCGCTGAGGCCGAGGTCGCGCAGATAGCGGTCGACGGTGACGAAGGGGCGCACGTCCTCGCCCTTTTCCGGCGGCGCATCCATCAGCACCGCGCTGGCGCCGCTTGTCGGGTGGCGCAGCCGTTCGTAGCGGCGGTTCGAGGCGTCGCCGGCCAGCGGCGCGCGGATTGCGCCCGCCCAGGCGGTTCCGTTCAGAAAGGCGGTGGCCATAGTCGCGCGGTCAGTCATCCTGCATCTCTTCCAGTTGCGTGAGCCGCGCCGCCCAGCCGGCATCCCTCCAGTCGAGCCTGAGGGCGCGGGAGGTCTCGCTATCCTCCTGCGTGGCGAAGCTCAACCTTAGCGCGGTTACGGGCGCCAGATCGCCCAGCCGGTCGGGCCATTCGATCAGGCAGATGGCCTCCTCCATCGCCTGCGCCAGACCCAGTTCCTCGACCTCGCCCGGGTCGGTCAGCCGGTAGAGATCGGCATGCCAGATCTCGCCCCGGGGGCTGTCGTAGGTCTGCACCAGGGTGAAGGTGGGCGACGGCACATCCTCGGGGATATCCAGCAGCGACTGGATCAGGGCGCGGGCGAAATGGGTCTTGCCGGCGCCGATCGGCCCGTCCAGCAGCAGGCAGTCGCCCGGACGCAACAGGGCGCCCAGACGGGTGGCGAGCCGGGCGGTGGCCTCGGGGGACGACAGGTGCAGGATCAGCGGCGGGCGGGTCATGGCGCCACAATGGCTTTGCCGCCTGCCCGCCGCAAGCGGGATCAGCGGCTGGCGGCGCTGGCGATCGGTTTGTCCTGCCGGGCCCGTGCCGCGGTGGCGCCGGAGAAACGCACCATGGTCGCGCCGCTCTGGATCGGGCGCACGGCGCACTCCAGCTGCTCGCCGTCGCGCAGCCGCACCTCGGCCCGCCATTCGGCGCGGTTTTCGCGCGTCGAGACGAAATCGCGCAGCTCGCCCCAGACCGGGGTGGGCTGCGATTTGTCCTGCCAGGCGCGGCTGGCATCGGTGACGGTGAACTGGGCAAAGCTGCGGTCGGGATCGACGCCCCAGAGGTCGCGATAGGCGGCGTTGCAGAAGGTCAGCGTGCCGTCGGGGGCGAAGACCGCAATCGCCTCCTCCAGCGCGTCGAGCACGGCCTGGCTCTGTTCCAGCTCGGCGCGGAAGCGGCGGGTCAGGGTGATCTCGGCGGTGATATCCTCGAACAGGAAGGCCACCGCGCCATCGGGATGCGGCCGCCCGCTCACCGAATAGACCGAGCCGGAGGGCAGCGACCAGGTGTCCTGGTACTGGCCGCTCGACGCCGCCTCTACCAGCTGCGCCAGCCCCTGCCGCCAGCTGGTGTAATCGGCGGGCTCCGGCATCATGGCGCTGTCGCGCAGCCGGTCGAAAAAGGTCAGCAGGCTGGGCCGCGACGACAGGAAATCGGCGGGCAGCGAGGTCAGGTCGATCAGCGCCGGATTGAACAGCGCCAGCTGCCGGTTGCGGTCGAAGATCGCCAGCCCGATGGACAGCTGGGCAAAGGTCTTGGTCAGGGTCTGGACGAAATTGCGCTGCGCGGCCTCGGCATCGACCACCGCATTGACGTCCATCGCATAGCACAGAAAGCCCGACTTCTGCGGGATCACCCAGAGGTCATACCACAGCTTGTGGTCGCCGCCGCCTTCCAACACCACCGGCTGACGCAGCTTGCGCTTCTCGCCCAGATCGGCGGGAAGATCGGGGAACAGCGGCTGGGCGGTGTCGGCGTCGCGTCCGCGCACCTTGCGCACCAGTGCCGCATAGGCGGTGTTGCACCAGGTGACCCGCCCCGCCGCATCCAGCCGCCAGGCCGGATAGGGCGCCGCATTGGTGGCGGTGCGCAGCACGTCGAGCTCTTTCGCCAGCAGCGGCAGATCGGCCGAGGACAGCGGTGCGCCGGCGCGCAGCTGCACCCGGGTGACGCCGTCGATCCATTCGCACAGCGCCTCGCCTGGCGGCTCGCCGTCCAGCGAGGGAACTGACAGCCGGCCGGCCTCGCGCACCTGGGTGGGGTCGGCGGGAAAGGCGGGAAAGCTGGGCAGCAGCTGCCGGCGCAGCTGTTGCCAGCTGATCCTGTCGCCGGGATCGCCGGCGATGGCCTGCGCGGCGGTCGAGGCCTCGATCAGCTCGGTGCCGTCGAAGAGGAACACCGGATCGTCGCTGAGCGGTGCGCCCGGCGCCTCGGCCAGCGGCGGCAGCGGTGCGGTCCGGCGCGGCGTCAGCCACAGCGCCGCCAGCGCGGCGCTGGCCAGACAGATCGCCGCTACTGCGGCCCAGTCGCCATAGGGGATGTCCGTCATGCCAGTCGTCCAGGGGTGATGCCCAGGGAGCTTGATCCTGGGCCCGATAGATTACCAAGAGTGTAATAAAAGTTTACTGAACGCCGCCGGTAACGCCACCGCGTCCGGCCTCGGTGCTCGTTCGGCCGGTTCGC
>JBFXGQ010000334.1:0-5657 GCA_050177915.1 Pseudodonghicola sp.
GGCGGCCTTCGGGTCCGGCGTAAATCACCTCGGGCATATGTGACGTCAGTCCTGTTTTGGTCGAAGGGCGCCGCGGATAATCTTGACGAAATCGCTAGGGCACCTTAGAACGTTTCTAATTGAGCGCATGGCGCGGTATTGCGCTGTCAGGCGGAGATACGCATTGACAGGCGCAACGTCAAGAATCTCGCGCAAAAACCGATCTGGAGGCGACAAGGATGAAGCTGTCAACCAAGGGGCGCTATGCGATGGTCGCTTTGTCCGATATCGCGCTTCAGCCCGAAGGGACGCTGGTGACGCTGGGGGAGATCTCGCAGCGGCAGAAGATTTCGCTGCCCTATCTCGAACAGCTCTTCGTCAAGCTGCGCCGCGCCGACCTGGTGGCCTCGGTGCGCGGGCCCGGCGGCGGCTATCGGCTGGCGCGGCCGGCCTCCGAGATCCGGGTGGTCGATATCCTGACCGCGGTGGACGAGACGGTGGACGCCATGCACAAGGGCGCCGGCGCCTCGGGCGGGTCGTCGGGCAGCCGGGCGCAATCGCTGACCAACCGGCTGTGGGAGGGGCTGAGCGCCCATGTCTATGTCTTCCTGCATCAGACCCGGCTGTCAGATGTGGTGAAGAACGATCTGGCGCCCTGTCCGGCGGTGCCGTCGCTGTTCTCCGTAGTCGACGCGGAATGAGCGCCGCGGCGGGCATGGGCGATCGACACCGCGTCTATATGGATTACAACGCCACCGCGCCGCTGCGCCCAGAGGCGCGGGCGGCGATGGTCGCGGCGATGGATCTGGCCGGCAACCCCTCCAGCGTGCATGCCGAGGGGCGGGCGGCCAAGGGGATGATCGAGAAGGCGCGGGCGCAGGTGGCCGCGGCCTTCGGTGCCGACGGCGCCGATGTGATCTTCACCTCCGGCGCGACCGAGGCGGCGGCGCTGGCCTGCGCCGGGCGCGCCCTGCATGGCGCCGGCGTCGAACATGACGCTGTGCGCGCCTGGATCACCGAGGATCTGGCGGTGGACGCGCAGGGCAGGGTGCGTGTCACCGATCCCGCCGCCAGCGTGTTGCAGATGGCCAATTCCGAAACCGGCATCCTGCAGGATCTGCCCGAGGGGCTGGCGGTCACCGATGCCACCCAGGCCTTCGGCAAGATCCCGGTCGCCTTCAACTGGTGCGGCGCCACCATGGCGCTGATCTCGGCGCACAAGCTGGGCGGGCCCAAGGGCATCGGTGCGCTGGTGATCAAGCGCGGCACCGATCTGTCGGCGCAGATTCGCGGCGGCGGGCAGGAGATGGGCCGCCGCTCGGGCACCGAAAACGTGATCGGCATCGCCGGTTTCGGCGCCGCGGCCGAGGCGGCGGCGCGGGATCTGGCCGATGGGGTCTGGGACCGGGTGGAAAAACTTAGAGATATTCTAGAGTCATCTATTGCGGGCGCCGCCCCACAGACTATTTTCGTCGGGAAACAGGCGGCGCGTCTGCCGAACACCTCGTGCTTTGCCACCCCCGGCTGGAAGGGCGAAACCCAGGTGATGCAGATGGATCTGGCGGGCTTTGCCATCAGTGCCGGCAGCGCCTGCTCCAGCGGCAAGGCGCGCGCCAGTCAGGCTCTGACGGCGATGGGGTACGATGCGGCCACGGCCGGCGGCGCGATCCGCGTGTCGCTGGGTCCGGCGACGACGCAAGAGGATGTGCTGCGCTTCGCCGAAGCGTGGTGCGACAAGGAAAAGAAACATCGCGCCCGCGCGGCGTGAGGTCAGGAGTGAAGCAGATGGTCGCGATAGATCAGACTGAGGTCAAGGAAGGTGTCGATCAGGAAACGGTCGATGCGGTGCGCGAAGTCGGCGGCACGTACAAATACGGCTGGGAAACCGAGATCGAGATGGACTATGCTCCCAAGGGGCTGACCGCCGATATCGTCCGCCTGATCTCGGGCAAGAACGACGAGCCGGAATGGATGACCGAATGGCGCCTGCAGGCCTATGACCGCTGGCTGCAGATGACCGAGCCGAAATGGGCGATGGTCGATTATCCGGAAATCGACTTTCAGGACCAGTATTACTACGCCCGGCCCAAGAGCATGGAGGTCAAGCCCAAGTCGCTGGACGAGGTCGACCCCAAGCTGCTGGCCACCTATGAGAAGCTGGGCATCCCGCTGAAGGAACAGCTGATCCTCGCCGGCGTCGAGGGGGCCGAGACCGTGCCCACCGAGGGCCGCAAGGTGGCGGTAGACGCGGTGTTCGATTCCGTGTCCGTCGGCACCACCTTCCAGGCGGAGCTGAAAAAGGCCGGCGTCATCTTCTGCTCGATCTCCGAGGCGATCAAGGAACACCCGGAGCTGGTGAGGAAATACCTCGGCTCGGTCGTGCCGGTGTCGGACAACTTCTATGCGACGCTGAATTCCGCCGTCTTCTCGGACGGCTCCTTCGTCTATGTGCCGCCCGGCGTCCGCTGCCCGATGGAGCTGAGCACCTATTTCCGCATCAACGCGGAGAACACCGGCCAGTTCGAACGCACGCTGATCATCGCCGACAAGGGCTCCTACGTCTCCTACCTCGAGGGCTGCACCGCGCCGCAGCGCGACAAGTCGCAGCTGCATGCCGCGGTGGTCGAGATCATCATCGAGGAAGACGCCGAGGTGAAATACTCCACCGTACAGAACTGGTATCCGGGCGACGAGAACGGCAAGGGCGGCATCTACAACTTCGTCACCAAGCGCGCCGATTGCCGCGGCGACCGCGCCAAGGTGATGTGGACCCAGGTCGAGACCGGATCGGCGGTCACCTGGAAATACCCGTCCTGCATCCTGCGCGGCGACGACAGCCAGGGCGAATTCTATTCGATCGCCATCGCCAACAACTACCAGCAGGCCGATACCGGCACCAAGATGGTGCATCTGGGCAAGAACACCCGGTCGCGCATCGTGTCCAAGGGCATCAGCGCCGGGCGCGCGCAGAACACCTATCGCGGTCTGGTGTCGATGCACCCCAAGGCCAAGAACAGCCGCAACTACACCCAGTGCGACAGCCTGCTGATCGGCGACAAATGCGGCGCGCATACGGTCCCCTATATCGAGGTCAAGAACAACTCCTCGCGCGTCGAGCATGAGGCGACCACCTCGAAGGTGGACGAGGATCAGCTGTTCTACTGCCGCTCGCGCGGGATGGACGAGGAGGCCTCGGTCGCGCTGGTCGTCAACGGCTTCTGCAAGGACGTGCTGCAGGCGCTGCCGATGGAATTCGCCATGGAAGCCCAGCAGCTGGTGGCGATCAGCCTGGAAGGATCGGTGGGATGAGCGCCGAGGAGATGGCAAAGCCGGAGTCGCCGAAGCGGGCGCGCCGCCTGCTGGAACAGCGGCTGGCCTATCTGCGGGCCGCGCTGACGCCGGAGCGTCCGCTGCGCATCGTCGATGTCGGCGCCAATCCGATCAACACGCCGGATTACGACGCGCTGCTGTCGCTGGGCGGCTGCGAGGTCTGGGGGTTCGAACCCGAGGCCAAGGCCTTTGCCGAGCTGGAGGCCAACCCGCGCCCCGGCGCCCATTACATCAACAAGGCGGTGGGCGCGCCGGGCAAGGGCACCTTCCACATGCATCCGCAGAACGGGCTGGGCTCGCTCTATCCGATCCGCAAGGAGTCGGTGGCCTTTCTGGGCCATGCCGGCTGGTATCGCGAGGATGCAGAGACCGCCGACATCGACCTCATTGCGCTCGACGATCTGGATGACCTGCCGCAGCCCGACCTGCTGAAGATCGACATCCAGGGCGGCGAGCTGGACGTGATCAGCAACGGCCGGCAAAAGCTCAGCCAGGCCGTCTGCGTGATCCCCGAGGTGCGGTTCTACCGGATGTACGAGGGCGAGCCGCTGTGGGGCAAGCTGGACGTCGAGCTGCACGAACAGGGCTTCGTGCTGCACAAGCTGATGTTCTCCAAACCCACCATGATCGCCAACTCCCAGGCCAAGCGGCTGAAGGGCAAGGCGTTCCGCAGCCAGCTGATCGACGGCGACGCGGTCTATATCCGCAATCCCGAGGCGCCGCAGGACTGGTCGGACGAGCAGTTCAAGCAGCTGGCCATCGCCTCGGCCGCCGTCTTCGCCAGCTTCGATCTGACGCTGTTCTGTCTCGACCGGCTGTGCGACCGCGGCGTCATTGGCGCCGATGTCGCTGAGGGCTTCGTGAAACACCTGCCGGGATGGATGAAAAAGTAAGGCCAGCGGCCGGACTTTTCGGGACTTGAAGGAGACCACCAGATGATCGTCACCACCACCCCCTCGGTCGAGGGGCGCCGGATCAGCCATTACAAGGGCATCGTCGTGGGCGAGGCCATTCTGGGCGCCAATGTGATCCGCGATTTCTTTGCCGGCATCACCGATATCGTCGGCGGCCGCTCCGGCGCCTATGAGCAGGAGCTGGGCCGGGCGCGGGCCACCGCGCTGGCCGAGATGGAGGAGCGTGCCGCCGCCACCGGCGCCAATGCGGTGGTCGGCGTCGATCTGGACTACGAGGTGATCAACAACATGCTGATGGTCAGCGCCTCGGGCACGGCGGTGGTGCTGGACTGAGATGACCGCGGCGCCCGCCCATATCGACCGTCCGGTCCTGACCCTGCCGGCCCCCGAGGCCGAGGCGTTGCGCATGGCCTATGCGCAGGCCGGGGTCATTCTGGAATACGGCTCGGGCGGCTCGACGGTGCTGGCGGCCGAAATGCCGGGCAAGCATGTCACCTCGGTCGAAAGCGACCGCGGCTGGGCCCGGATGATGGAGGGTTGGTTCGCCGCCAACCCGCCGGCGGCCGGCAGCACGGTGGATGTGGTCTGGAGCAATATCGGCAAGACCCGCGACTGGGGCCATCCGAAGGACGACAGCGACTGGCGCCGGTTCCCCGACTACCCGCTCAAGGTCTGGCGGCGCGAAGGGTTTCGCCACCCCGACGTGGTGCTGGTCGACGGCCGCTTCCGCATCGGCTGCGCGCTGGCCACGGCGTTTTCGATCAGCCGCCCGGTCACGCTGCTGTTTGACGATTACACCAAGCGCAGCTGGTTTTCCAAGGTCGAGGACTATCTCGGCACCCCGCATATCATCGGCCGCATGGCAGCCTTCGAGGTCGCGCCGATGGCCATCCCGCCCGACCGGCTGCTGCAGGTCATCCGCTACATGACCCGGCCCTGACGCCAGCCCAGATCACAGGACATCGCCCCGGGCAGCCCGGGGCCCCGAGACGAGAAAGAGGAAAAAGATGCTGGAAATCAAGAACCTGCACGTGCAGCTTGAAGAAGAGGACAAACAGATCCTGAAGGGTGTCGACCTGGTGGTCGAACCCGGCAAGGTGCATGCGATCATGGGCCCCAACGGCTCGGGCAAATCGACGCTCAGCTATGTGCTGGCCGGCCGCGGCGGCTATGAGGTGACCGAGGGCTCGGCCACGCTCGACGGCGTCGACCTGCTGGCGATGGAGCCCGAGGAGCGCGCCGCCGCCGGCCTGTTCCTGGCCTTCCAGTATCCGGTGGAAATCCCCGGGGTCGGCAACATGACCTTCCTGCGCACCGCGGTGAACGCGCAGCGCAAGGCCCGCGGCGAGGAGGAACTGAGCGCGGCCGAATTCCTCAAGCTGGTGCGCGAGCGCGCCAAGGGGCTGAAGATCGACGCCGACATGCTGAAACGCC
>JBFXGQ010000335.1:0-5638 GCA_050177915.1 Pseudodonghicola sp.
ATCCGCGATGTGCCGGAGATTCAGGACTGCTATCTGGTGACCGGCGAGGCGGATTACCTGCTGCGCGTGGTCTGCCGCGATCTGGACGCTTACGAGAGCTTCATGCGGGAAAAGCTGCATGCGATCCCCGGCATCTCCTCGATCAACACCTCCTTCGTCTTCGGGCGGGTCAAGCAGAGCCAGGTGCTGCCGCACCCCTAGCCCGGTCTATCGCTGCGACAGCGCCCAGTTCGGGTTGATCCAGGGGCGGGCTTCCTCGGGCGGCAGCGGCCTGCGACCCAGGATGTGGTCGGCGGCCTTCTCGCCCACCATGATCGAGGGGGCGTTGAGGTTGCCGTTGGTGATCTGCGGAAACACCGAACTGTCGGCCAGCCGCAGCCGGTCCACGCCGATCACCCGGGCCTCCGGATCGACCACCGCCATCGGATCGTCGGCGCGCCCCATCCGCGCGCTGCCGCAGGGGTGATAGGCGCTTTCGGCGTGTTCGCGGATGAACTCGTTGAGCGCGGCGTCGCTCTGCACCACGGCGCCCGGCTGGATCTCGGCCCCGGCGAAGGGCTTGAACGCCTCCTGCGCGAAGATCTCCCGCGTCAGCCGGATGCAGGCGCGGAAATCGGTCCAGTCCTGTTCGTGGCTCATGTAGTTGAAGGCGATCTTCGGCGCCGCCATCGGATCGGCAGAGGCCAGCGTCACCGCGCCGCGGCTTTTCGACCGCATCGGGCCGACATGGGCCTGGAACCCGTGCCCCTCGGCCGCCGCCTTGCCGTCGTAGCGCACCGCGATCGGCAGGAAGTGATACTGGATGTCGGGGTATTTCACCCCGGCCTGCGACCGGATGAAGCCGGCGCTTTCGAACTGGTTGGAGGCGCCGGGGCCGGATTTCGTCAGCAGCCATTGGGCGCCGACCCAGGCCTTGCCGAAGAGGTTCCAGTATTTGTAGAGGCTGACCGGCTGGGTCGCGGCCATCTGCAGATAGAGCTCGAGATGGTCCTGCAGGTTCTGCCCCACCCCGGGGCGGTCGGCGATGACCGGGATGTTATGCTGCGCCAGATGCGCCGCCGGGCCGACGCCCGAGAGCATCAGCAGTTTCGGCGAGTTGATCGAGGAGGCGGCGAGGATCACCTCGCGCCGGGCGGTGATGACCTCCACCCGGCCCCGGCGCAGCACCTCGACCCCGCGAGCGCGGCCTTCTTCGATCACCACGCGGCGGGCGAAGGCGCGGATCAGATCGCAGTTGGCGCGTCTCAGCGCCGGTTTCAGATAGGCCTCGGCGGCGGACCAGCGGCGGCCCTGCCAGATGGTGGCCTCCATCGGGCCGAAACCCTCTTGCTGTTCGCCGTTGTAATCGTCGGTGACAGGGTAGCCCGCCTGCCGCCCGGCCTCGACAAAGGCGCGGGTCAGCGGGTTGTCGCGGCGGCCGCGGGTGACATGCAGCGGGCCGTCGCTGCCGCGCCAGCCGGCGTCGCCGCCATGGCCGCCGTCGTGCCAGCTTTCCATCCGTTTGAAATAGGGCAGCACGTCGGCATAGGCCCAGCCGTCCGCGCCCATGGCGGCCCAGCTGTTGTAATCGCAGGCATGGCCGCGCACATAGACCATGCCGTTGATCGAGGAGGAGCCGCCGATCACCTTGCCGCGCGGGGTGGCAAGACGGCGATGATTCAGATGCGGCTCGGGCTCGGTCCGATAGCCCCAGTCGTAGATCTTCATGTTCATCGGGTAGGACAGCGCGCCGGGCATGCGGATGAACGGGCCGGCATCGCTGCCGCCGTGTTCTATCACCAGTACCGAGGCCCCCGATTCGCTGAGCCGCGCGGCCATGGCACAGCCGGCAGAGCCGGCGCCGACGATGACGAAATCCGCCTCCATGCCGCGCGCTCCCTCAGGCCGCGGCCGGACGACGGCGGGCCGTCGCGGCGAAATCTCTGACGGGCGATTGGCACAGCGCGGTCATGGCACACCTTGGGGTCTTTGTCGGATCCGCACGCGGGCGAGTCGCAGGGCCGGACTGCGGGCGGAACAGTCTCTCTAGAGCGCATATTGATTGACTGGTCAATCAGTAGAGTTGCGAGAATCCCGGATTTGTGGTTTTTGAACGCAATCAACTTTGAAATGGGGAGTTTCTCATGATGTTCAGACTGTCGATTTCGGCGCTGGCCCTGGTGGCCATGGCAGGCGCCGCGAGTGCTGCCGACTGCGGCAAGGTGCGGTTCTCGGATGTCGGCTGGACCGACATCACCGCCACCACCGCGGCCACCACCACGGTGCTGGGCGCGCTGGGCTATGACACCGACGTCAAGGTGCTCTCGGTGCCGGTCACCTATACCTCGCTCGCCAAGGGCGACATTGACGTCTTCCTGGGCAACTGGATGCCGACGATGGAGGCCGATATCGCCCCCTATCGCGATGCCGGCACCGTCGACACCGTGCGCGCCAATCTGGAGGGGGCGAAATACACGCTGGCCACCAACAAGGCGGGCGCCGAGACGGGTATCACCTCCTTCGGCACCATCGCCGATCACGCCAAGGAGCTGGACGCCACCATCTACGGGATCGAGCCGGGCAACGATGGTAACCGGCTGATCATGGACATGATCAAGGACGACGCCTTCGGCCTGAAGGACTTCAAGGTCAAGGAAAGCTCGGAACAGGGGATGTTGGCGCAGGTGGCCCGCGCCGACCGCAAGGGCGAGCCGATCGTCTTCCTCGGCTGGGAACCGCATCCGATGAACGCCAGATTCCAGATGACCTATCTGACCGGCGGCGACGACTGGTTCGGCCCCAACCTGGGCGGTGCGACGGTCTACACCAATACCTCGGCCGGCTATGTCGCGGCCTGCCCGAACGTGGGCAAGCTGCTGCAGAACCTGGAATTCTCGCTGGCGATGGAGAACGAGATCATGGGCGCGATCCTGAACAATGGCGCCAAGCCGGAGGAAGCCGCCAAGACCTGGCTTGCCGCCCATCCCGACGTGCTGGGCCCCTGGCTGGATGGCGTGACCACCAAGGACGGCGGCGACGCGATGGCGGCGGTGAAGACGGCGCTGGGGCTCTGATCCGCCGGAGGGACGACCTGCAACGCGCTTGACAGGGCGCGTTGCCTTTGCCCGCATGACCCTGCGGGCGGCGCCCACGGGTCGCGCGACGGGATCGCCGGGCGGCACAGGGTGCAGTCAGCCGCCGGCAAGAGCGGCCGAAAAGAAACGACAAGAACAGGGCGAACTGAATGACTTGGCTGACCGACCACAAGATCCCCGTTGGCGATGTCGCCGAGGGCTTTTTCCTCTGGCTTCAGAACCACGGCGCCTGGGTCTTCGACGGCTTGGCCAGCGCGATGGAGGGGCTGATCGCCGGCATCCTCTGGGTGTTGCAGACGCCGCCGCCGCTGGTGCTGATCGCGGTCTTCGTGGCGATCACCTGGGCGCTGCAACGCAACTGGAAGACCTGCCTCTTCGTCGCCCTCGGTTTCCTGTTCATCCTCAATCAGGATTATTGGACCGAGACCACCGAGAGCCTGACGCTGGTGCTGTCGGCCTGCGTCTTCTGCATGGCGATCGGGGTGCCCCTGGGGATCGCGGCGGCGCATCGGCCTGGGCTCTATCGCGGCATGCGGCCGGTGCTCGATCTGATGCAGACGCTGCCCACCTTCGTCTATCTGATCCCGGCCATCGTGTTCTTCGGCATCGGCATGGTGCCGGGGCTGATCGCCACCGTGGTCTTCGTGGTGCCGGCGCCGATCCGGATGACGCATCTGGGCGTCTCCTCGACGCCGCTGCCGCTTTTGGAGGCGGCGCGCGCCTTCGGCGCCACCGACCGCCAGACCCTCTACAAGGTCGAGCTGCCCTATGCGCTGCCGCAGATCATGGCGGGGCTGAACCAGACCATCATGCTGTCGCTGTCGATGGTGGTGATCGCCGCGCTGGTCGGCGCCGACGGGCTGGGCGTGCCGGTGCTGCGGGCGATCAACACGGTCAACATCGCGCTGGGGTTCGAGAGCGGTTTCATCATCGTGGTGCTGGCGATCATGCTGGACCGTATGCTGCGGATGGAGCGCTAGGCCATGTCCACAGCGGTGAAATTCGACAATGTCTCCATCGTCTTCGGCGATACGCCCGAGGCGGCGCTGCCGCTGATGGACAGGATGCAGACCCGGGCCGAGGTTCAGGCTGGCACCGGCCAGGTGCTGGGGGTGCACGATTGCTCGCTCGAGGTCGAGCAGGGCGAGATCCTGGTGCTGATGGGGCTGTCGGGCTCCGGCAAATCGACGCTGCTGCGGGCGGTCAACGCGCTCAACCCGGTGACCCGGGGGCGGGTGCTGGTGCATGACGGCGCCGGGATGGTCGATGTGACCGGCGCAGATGCGGCCACCCTGCGCCGGATCCGCCAGCGGCAGGTCGCCATGGTGTTCCAGCAGTTCGGCCTGCTGCCCTGGCGCAGTGTGCGCGAGAATGTCGGGCTGGGGCTGGAGCTGTCGGGCGTGGCCAAGTCCGAACGGGCCGAACGGGTCGCGCGGCAGCTGGCGCTGGTCGGGCTCTCCGACTGGGCCGACCGCCGGGTGGCGGAGCTGTCGGGCGGCATGCAGCAGCGGGTGGGGCTGGCCCGCGCCTTCGCCACCGAGGCGCCGATCCTGCTGATGGACGAACCCTTCTCGGCACTGGATCCGCTGATCCGCACAAGGTTACAGGACGAGCTGCTGGACCTGCAGAAGGATCTGCGGCGCACCATCATCTTCGTCAGCCACGATCTGGACGAGGCGTTCAAGATCGGCAATCGCATCGCCATCATGGAGGGCGGGCGGATCGTGCAATGCGGCACCCCGCAGCAGATCTTTTCCGATCCGGCGAACGACTATGTGGCCGAGTTCGTGGCGCATATGAACCCGCTCGGCGTGCTGCGCGCGCGCGACCTGATGCGCCCGGCCGCGGCGGCGCCGGCGCGCAGCGTGGCTGCCGATGCGCGCATCCAGACGGTGATGGCACAGGTGGTCGAGGCCAGCGATCCGCTGGGCGTGGTCGAGGGCGGAAAGCTGCTGGGCGAGATCACCCGCGAGAGCGTTCTGGCGAAGCTTCTGGACCCGCGCGGCTGACTGTGCTGTCCTGCTCCTGACCCGCGGGATTGCGGGGGTTTAGGGGGAGGATTTCAGATGCTAGACATAATGCGACTGTTTTTTGGGCTTAGCGCCTAGAAAATCATCAACACCAGCGGCGGTTCGGCGCAAGCGCGTCGCGCCGGCTCGTCGCCCCCTTGCTGTTCCGTTAACGAGCGCCGCTGATCATCACATGGGCCACACCGATACACAGTTCGACGAAATGCTTGCGGGTCCCGACCAGGCCCGGGCGCCCTACGAGGGCTATTATGAGTGGTTTTGCGGCGAGGACCTGAAAGGGCTCCGCCGCAAATCGGCAGAGGCCGAAGCGTTCTTCCGGCGCATCGGCATCACCTTCAACGTTTACGGGCAGGAAGAGGCCGACGAGCGGCTGATCCCCTTCGACATCGTGCCGCGGATCATCTCGGCGCGCGAATGGGCCCGGCTGGAACGCGGCATCGAACAGCGCGTCCGCGCCATCAACGCCTTCCTGCACGACATCTATCACCGCCAGGAGATCCTGCGCGCCGGCCGCATTCCGGAACATATCATCGC
>JBFXGQ010000336.1:0-5616 GCA_050177915.1 Pseudodonghicola sp.
CTGATGTTCTCCTGCTGGCGCTCGGGCGCGAAATTGCGCCCGATGCGGCCGCCGGCGTCGATCACCCCGGGGCCGCTGGCCTGCGGCAGCGGGTTGAACTGCAGCAGCCGGCGACCGGCGACCGCGGCCTCCCAGCCGGCGTCGTCGAGGAACAGCAGCCCCGGCGGGATCGGTTTGTAGACGGTGTCGATGCGCGATTTCGACTGCATCGCCAGCCGCCGCGTCTCATACTGATCGGCGATGCTGTCCCAGCGCGCCAGCCGCGACGGCGTCACCTGATCGTCCAGCGTCACCGTGGCGCCGGGCAGATAGTCGAACAGCGTCTCCAGCCGTTCGTGGAAGAACGGCAGCCAGTGCTCCAGCCCCTGATGCTTGCGCCCGGCGCTGACCGCCTCGTAGAGCGGGTCATCGGTGCCGGCGGCGCCGAATTCCAGCCGGTAGTTCTGGCGGAACCGGGTGATCGCGGTCTCGTCCAGGATCACCTCGGAGACCGGCGCCAGCTCGACCAGATCGAGCTTTTCGGTGGTGCGCTGGGTCGCCGGATCGAACCGCCGGGCGCCATCCAGCACATCGCCGAAGAGATCCAGCCGCACCGGCCCGGCATCGCCCGGCGGATAGATGTCGATGATGCCGCCGCGCACGGCGTAGTCGCCGGGTTCCATCACCGTGGGGCTTTGCGAGAACCCCATGCGCACCAGGAAGGCGCGCAGCGCCGCCTCGTCGATGCGGCCGCCGACGCGGGCGCTGAAGGCGGCCTCGCGCAGCACCTCGCGCGCGGGGATGCGCTGGGTGGCGGCGTTCAGCGTGGTCAACAGCACGAAGCGCGTCGGCATCTGATGCACCAGCGCCGCCAGCGTCGCCATCCGCGCCGCCGAGATGCTGGCGTTGGGCGACACCCGGTCGTAGGGCAGGCAATCCCAGCCCGGGAAGGTGATCACCGGCAGGTCGGGCGCGAAGAAGGCCAGCGCGGCGCGCATCGCCTCCATCCGCTTGTCGTCGCGGGCGACATGCAGCAGCGGCGCGCCGGAGCGGGCGATCTCCTTGAGGATCAGCTGGGCGTCGAACCCTTCGGGCGCACCGCCCACGGTGATGTGGCTGGCTTCGGTCATCGGATCTGCGCCTTTCGCCCCTTGGTCGCGCTAGCCCAGAACGCCCAGCGACAGGTTTTGATACATGCCCCAGAGCGCGGTGACGAAGATCGACAGCATGCCGATCATCTGGGTGTGGAGCCGGCAGCGGGTCAGCCGGCGGCGCAGCAGATCGCCGCGCGCCGCCTCGCGCTGGATCCGGTGCGCGGTGCGGGTGGCCAGCAGCGCCACCAGCGACATCGGCGCGCCCAGCAGGAACAGCGCCTGGGCGAATTCGACCCGGTAGACGAAGCCCAGCAGCGCCAGGCAGGTCAGCAGGAAGAATCCGAACCCCACCAGCCAGGCCCCCGAGACCCGCGCGATATAGAGCAGCCGGTTGACGTTGACCCGGGTCAGATCCTCAAGATCCTGTTCGGCCTGGCCGCCGATCCGGCGGGCGCGCAGCACCATGTCATAGGGCACGCCCAGCACCCAGTGGCTGGCCGAGGACCAGGCCACCGCCAGCGCGATCCAGAACCAGAGGTTCGAAAAGGACCGCATGTCGATCATCTCGAAAACGGTGGTATACCAGTCCAATCGCCCCGCCTCTTTCCGCCCGGCCCAAGCCCTTGCCGCGACTGCAACTTGCGGCGCGGCCATTGATACTCTTGTGAGTGGCGGTATTCCATGCCACCCAATGGGCGATTGTTCAAGGAGTCCGCGCCATGAAACCGACCATCGCCCCCTTTCCCGCCGCCCGCCCGCGCCGCGCGCGGCAATCGCCCGCGATCCGGGCCTTGGTGCGCGAGAATTCCCTGAGCACCGACGATCTGATCTGGCCGGTCTTCGTGCGCGACGGCCAGGGCGAGGAAGAGCCGGTCGCCTCGATGCCCGGGGTGATGCGGCGCAGCGTCGATCTGGTCGCCAGGGCGGCGAAGGAGGCCCATGGGATGGGCATCCCGGCGATCTGCCTGTTTCCCTATACCGACCCCAGCCTGAAGACCGAGGATTGCGCCGAGGCCTGGAACCCCGACAACCTGTGCAACCGGGCGATCCGCGCCATCAAGGATGCGGTGCCCGAGATGGCGGTGATGACCGATGTGGCGCTGGATCCCTATAACATCAACGGCCACGACGGCTATGTCGAGGATGGGGTGATCGTCAACGACCGCACCGTCGAGGCGCTGGTCAAGATGACCCTGGCCCAGGCCGAGGCCGGCGCCGATATCATCGGCCCCAGCGACATGATGGACGGCCGCATCGGCGCCATGCGCAGGGCGCTTGAGGCCGAGGGGCACCAGCGGGTGATGATCCTGTCCTATGCGGCGAAATTCGCCAGCGCCTATTACGGCCCGTTCCGCGACGCGGTGGGTGCCTCCGGCGCGCTGACCGGCGACAAGAAAACCTATCAGATCGACCCGGCCAATTCCGACGAGGCGATGCGGATGATCGAACGCGACCTGACCGAGGGCGCCGATATGGTGATGGTCAAGCCCGGCCAGCCCTATCTGGACGTCTGCCGCCGCGCCAAGGAGATGTTCGGCGTGCCCACCTTCGCCTATCAGGTCTCGGGCGAATACGCGATGATCCAGGCCGCCGCGCAGAACGGCTGGGTGGATGGCGAGAAGATCATGCTGGAAAGCCTGTTGTGCTTCAAACGTGCCGGCTGCGACGGGGTGCTGACCTATTTCGCCCCGGCGGTGGCCAGGCTGCTGAACGGCTGAGACGCCGACCGCCTCGCTAGCCCCTTGCCGCGGCCGTCGGGCCGCGTTCCGACCGATTGGGCCACTGCGGCCCCGAAGACCCTTTCAGTTCCAGGAATACCCATATGAGCGGTACAGGCCATACCACCAAACCCGTCAGCGCCACCGGCGACGCCCGCATCGACGGCATCCTCTATGGCACCGCCTGGGGCGATGCGACGATCTCCTACAGCCTGCCCAAGACCGCCGCGGAATACGGTATCTTCTACGGGCTGGGCGAGCATAACGGCGCCTTCAAGGTGAGCTCGGCCATGGCCGAGGTGATCGGCTTCGCGCTGACCACGCGGGGCAGCGCCGCCGACGGATTCTCGGTCGAGGGGTTCACCAATCTGGACATCGAACGCACCGATGGCAGCGGCGCCCATATCCGGCTGGCCCAGACCACCCGCGACCCCTATTTCACCGGCAGCGCCTGGAGCTATTTTCCCAGCGCCGCGGTAACCGGGGGCGATGTGTGGTATTCCAACCGCTACAGCGACTATTCGGCGCCGGTAACGGGCGATTACGCCCATCTGACCATCATCCACGAGATCGGCCATGCGCTGGGGCTGTTCCACGGGCACGAGACCAGCGGCAGCTTCGGCAAGCTGCCGCTGGCCTATGACACCATGGAATATTCGCTGATGACCTACCGCTCCTACGTGGGCGCTGACGTCTCCGGCGGATATACCAACGAAACCTACGGCTATGCGCAAAGCTGGATGATGCTGGATATCGCGGCGCTGCAGCACATGTATGGCGCCGACTATACCACCAATGCGGGCGATACGGTCTATACCTGGACGCCCGAGGCCGGCATCACCTGGGTGAACGGCGCCGCCGCGATCAGCCCCGGCGACAACCGCATCTTCGCCACCATCTGGGACGGCGGCGGCATCGACACCTACGATCTCAGCGCCTATTCCCACGATCTGCAGATCAACCTCGCCCCCGGTGGTCATTCGGTGTTCAGCGGCGACCAGCTGGCCGGGCTGGGTCTTGGCAAGACCGCACGCGGCAATATCTTCAACGCGCTGCTGTACGAAGGCGACCGGCGGTCGCTGATCGAGAACGCCAAGGGCGGTTCGGGCAACGACATCATCCGCGGCAATGCCGCCGACAACCGGCTGGAGGGCAAGGCGGGCAACGACCGGCTGTTCGGCTTCATCGGCGCCGACAAGCTGCAGGGCGGCGACGGCAACGACATCCTCAGGGGCGGCGCCGGCAAGGATCTGCTGATCGGCGGCGACGGCAAGGATATCCTGTTCGGTGGCGGCGGCGCCGATGTGTTCCGCTTCAGCAAGATCAGCGACAGCACGCCGAACCGCCGCGCCGATCATATCCGCGATTTCACCAGCGGCCGCGATCAGATCGACCTGAGCGAGCTGATCCCCGGCGAATTCAGCCTGCAAATGGGCGGCCGGTTCAGCGGCGACGGCGCCAGCGTGATCGTCCGGACGAGCGGCGATGACCTGCTGGTGCGCGTCGACGCCAATGGCGACGGCAAGGTCGATTTCGGCATCGTGCTGGACGATATCGACACGGTGCTGGGGCGCGACTTCCTGCTGTAGGCGCCCGGCCCGGGTCACCGGGATTATTTTATGAGACTATAGTCTCACAAAGTATCGACAACGCCCCCGTCCCGCGATATGCGGAGGGGGCGTTTTGATTCCATGCGCAGCCCTGGCGCGCGGCAGCGGACGCGCCAAGACCATCCGTGCGGCCGTCCTTGGGACGGCCCGCGCCTTTCATTCGTTTCATTCTGTTTTCAAAGGGTTTTTCGCAATGGCGCAGCGCCTCTAGCCCCCATCCCCGTCCCGCCTCCGCGCGCGATGCCCGGCACCGCCGGCCGCGCGGCGCCGACCTCGATCCCCGGTTCCCAGACCTGTTCGTGACGCCACGGCAGGCCCGGCCCCGTTGCGCCCGGTCGCACCCGACCGGCCGCGCGCCCTTCCTTTCTTTTGCGCACCTCCTTTGCGCACCGGGCACAGGCCCGATTTCAGGAGCATGACATGAGTGGCACAGGACATTCCGTAAAGACCGTCAAGATGACCGGCGACGCCCGGCTGGACGGGTTGCTTGTCGGCAGCGCCTGGGGCGACGCGAAAATCTATTACAGCGTCCCCTATTCCAGCAGCGAATACGGCTATGCCTACGGC
This sequence comes from Pseudodonghicola sp., assembly GCA_050177915.1. Classification (GTDB taxonomy): domain Bacteria; phylum Pseudomonadota; class Alphaproteobacteria; order Rhodobacterales; family Rhodobacteraceae; genus Pseudodonghicola. The sequence continues at coordinate 4,969 of JBFXGQ010000336.1, forward strand.
GCCGGCGAACATGGCGGCCAGTATCAGATCACCCTGGCGATGGCCGAGATGATCGACTTTGCGCTGGCCGATTACGGCACCGCCGCCGGGGCCTTCTCGGTCGAGGGGCTCACCAAGCTGTCGGTCGAATTCACCATGGATGAGGGCGCGCATCTGCGCCTGTCGCAGACCTATGCCGACCCCTATGAGACCGGCACCGCCTGGGGCTATTACCCGGCGGCCGAGGATACCGGCGGCGATGTCTGGTTCTCCTCGGTCTACATGGATTTCACCGCGCCGGTGTCGGGCGACTATGCCGCGCTGACCATCATTCACGAGATCGGCCATGCGCTGGGTCTGGCCCATGGCCACGAGGGCAACGGCGTCAACGGGCCTCTGCCGGCGGAGTATGACACGATGGAATATTCGGTGATGACCTACCGCGGTTTCGTCGGCGCCGACCCGACCATCGGCTATCAGAACGAAACCTACGGCTATGCCCAGAGCTTCATGATGCTGGACATCGCAGCGCTGCAACACATGTATGGTGCCGATTTCACCACCAACAGCGGCAATACGACCTATACTTGGACCCCGGGCTCGGGCGTCACCGCGATCGACGGCGAGGCGGCGATCAGCCCCGGCGCCAACCGCATCTTCGCCACCATC
>JBFXGQ010000337.1:0-5598 GCA_050177915.1 Pseudodonghicola sp.
AGCGGCGTGCGCAACATCCTCAAGATGAAGGGCGGCGGGCTGGAGGTCGGGCCGATCCTGATGGGCATGGGCAACCGCGCCCATATCGTCACCCCCTCGATCACCACCCGCGGCCTGCTGAACATGCGCGCCATCGCCGGCACGCCGGTGGCCCATTACGGCTGAGTCGCGCAGCTGATCGAGACCGGACCGAGTCGGCGGACTGTCGGCGGGCAACGGGAATTTGCAACCGTTGCCCGCCGACAGATTTGCAAACCACCCGCAAGCTTTGCTGCAAACCCCGGAACTTTGCCGGGTTTGCAAAATTTTCCTGTTCCCCAGCCCCCCTTATTGCAATTTTATTGCGGTAATCTGACGCTGCTGTGACCCACCCGCTTGCCCAGGGGGAAAGCGGCTCGTAACAGGGCGCAGACGCTAGAGGAGGGAATACCATGGCATACAAGGACGTCTACGCGGGCTGGCAACAGAACCCCGAGACCTTCTGGATGGACGCGGCGCAGTCGATCGACTGGGTCAAGCCCCCCTCGAAGGCTCTGTTCGACGACAAGGCCCCGGTCTACGAATGGTTTTCCGACGCGCTGGTCAACACCTGCTGGAATGCGGTGGACCGGCATGTCGAGGCCGGCCGCGGCGAGCAGATCGCCATCATTCACGACAGCCCGATCACCCGCAGCAAGCGGCAGATCTCCTATGTCGAGCTGCGCAACCGCGTCGCCTCGCTCGCCGGGGCACTGCGCGCCAAGGGGGTGGAAAAGGGCGACCGGGTGATCATCTACATGCCGATGGTCCCCGAGGCGCTGGAGGCGATGCTGGCCTGCGCCCGTCTCGGCGCGGTCCATTCGGTGGTCTTCGGCGGCTTCGCCGCCCATGAGCTGGCGGTGCGGATCGACGACTGCAAGCCCAAGTGCATCATCGCCGCCTCCTGCGGTCTCGAACCCGACCGCGTGGTGCATTACAAGCCGCTGCTGGACGGCGCGCTGGCGCATGCCACCCACCAGCCCGACTTCTGCGTGATCTTCCAGCGCGAGCAGGAGGTGGCGCATCTGGAAGAGGGCCGCGATTACAACTGGCATGGCTTCCAGTTCGGCGTCGAACCGGCGGACTGCGTCCCGGTCGAGGGCAACCACCCGGCCTATATCCTCTATACCTCGGGCACCACCGGCCAGCCCAAGGGGGTGATCCGGCACACCGCCGGCCAGCTGGTGGCGCTGAACTGGACGATGAAGAACATCTACAACGTCGACCCCGGCGATGTATTCTGGGCCGCCTCGGACGTCGGCTGGGTCGTCGGCCACAGCTACATCTGCTACGCGCCGCTGATCCACGGCAACACCACCATCGTGTTCGAGGGCAAGCCGGTCGGCACGCCGGACGCCGGCACCTTCTGGCGGGTGATCTCGGAACACAAGGTCAAGAGCTTCTTCACCGCCCCCACCGCCTTCCGTGCCGTCAAGCGCGAGGATCCCAAGGGCGAACTGGTCGGCAAATACGACCTGTCCAACCTGAAGCAGGTCTATCTGGCCGGCGAACGCGCCGACCCCGACACCATCACCTGGGCCAAGACCCAGCTGAACGTGCCGGTGATCGACCACTGGTGGCAGACCGAGACCGGCTGGGCCATCGCCGCCAACCCGCTGGGGATCGAGGAGCTGCCGGTCAAGCTCGGCTCCCCCTCGGTGGCGATGCCGGGCTATGACGTGCAGATCCTCGACGAGGGCGGCCATCCGGTGAAACCGGGCGAGCTGGGCGCCATCGCCATCAAGCTGCCGCTGCCGCCGGGCACCCTGCCGACGCTGTGGAATGCCGAGGATCGCTTCGTCAAATCCTATCTGACCACCTTCCCCGGCTACTACGAGACCGGCGACGCGGGCATGAAGGACGAGGACGGCTACCTCTATATCATGGCGCGCACCGACGACGTGATCAACGTGGCCGGCCACCGGCTGTCCACCGGCGGGATGGAGGAGGTTCTGGCCTCGCACCCCGATGTGGCCGAATGCGCGGTGATCGGCGTCTCCGACGACCTCAAGGGCCAGGTGCCGCTGGGCTTTCTCTGCCTCAACGCCGGCACCGACCGGCCGCAGGCCGAGATCGTCAAGGAATGCGTGCAACTGATGCGCAACCAGATCGGCCCGGTCGCCGCCTTCAAGCTGGCGGTGGTGGTGGATCGCCTGCCCAAGACCCGCTCCGGCAAGATCCTGCGCGGCACCATGGTGTCGATCGCCGACAACAAGGCGTTCAAGATGCCCGCCACGATCGACGATCCCGCCATTCTGGACGAAATCAGGCTGGCGCTGCAAACCATCGGTTACGCCAAGGGCTGACCCGAGGGCGCCGCGCGAATTTCGCGCGGTTCTTCTTGCACTCTCCTGCCCCCGGCTTAGGCTGCGGCGCGCAGGAGAGTGTATCACATGTCAAACCAAGACCTCTGGCGCCTGAGCGCCACCGAGACCGCCGCCCGCACCCGCGCGGGCGATATCACCGCCGAAGCCGCCATCGCATCCGCTCTGGCGCGGATGGAGGCGGTGAACCCGCGGCTGAACGCCGTGGTCGAAAGCCTGGCCGAAGAGGCCCGCGAACGCGCCCGCGCGCTGGATCAGGCCCGCGCCGCCGGCGCCCCCTGCGGCCCGCTGCATGGCGTGCCGGTCACCATCAAGATCAACGTCGACCAGAAGGGTCACGCCACCTCGAACGGGGTGGAGGCGCTGAGGGATCTGATCGCGCCGGCGGATGCGCCGATCGTCGACAACCTGCACGCCGCCGGGGCGGTGGTGATCGGGCGCACCAATACGCCCGAATTCTCGTTCCGCGCCGATACCGACAACCCGCTGCACGGCCGCACCCACAACCCCTGGGGCGATCACATCTCGCCCGGCGGCTCCTCGGGCGGCGCCGGCGCCGCGGTGATGGCAGGCATCGGCGCGCTGGCCCATGGCAACGACATCGGCGGATCGCTGCGCTTTCCCGCCGCCGCCAATGGCGCGGTGACGGTCAAGCCGGGGCTGGGTCGGGTGCCGGCCTACAACCCCAGCCAGACCGCCGAGCGCGGCATGCTGGCGCAGGCGATGTCGGTGCAGGGGCTGATCGTGCGCGCGGCCGAGGATCTGCATCTGGGCATGCCCGCCGCCATCGCCCCCGATCCGCGCGATCCCTTCCACGTGCCCCTGCCCTGGCGCGGCGCGCCGCTCGACGGGCCGGTCAAGGTGGGCTTCTCCAAGGAGACCTATGAGTTCGACCTGCACCCGGAGGTCTCACGCGCGCTGGACATCGCCCGCGACGCGCTGGTCGATGCCGGCTATCAGGTCGAGGAGGTGGAGCCGCCGCTGCTGCGCGAGTGTGGCATGGAGGGCTACCAGACCCTGATGGGCGAGGTTCTGGCCCTGATGGAACCGGCGATCCGCGCCCAGGGCTCGCCCACCATCCAGGCGATCTTCGACGAGTATTACCGCCAGTTCCCGCCGTTCGAGGGCACCGAGCTGCTGCAGATGATGGCCCGGCGGACCCATTACGCCCGCGCCTGGTCGCTGTTCCAGCAGGACTATCCGCTGCTGCTGGCGCCCTTCCTGCCGCAGCCCTTCTTCGGCCCCGACCGCGACGCCGAGGGCGCCGAGGGCGTGCGCGAGGTGCTGGGCTCGGCGCTGTGGTCCTATTCGATGAACTTCATGGGGCTGCCGGCAGCCAATGTGCCGGCGCTGCTGGCCGATCTGCCGAAAGGCCCGCAGCCGATCAACGTCCAGATCGTCGCCCGCCGCTGGCGCGAGGATCTGGCGGTGGATGCCTGCATGGCGATCGAGAGCCGCGTCGGCCGGCTCTGCGATACGCTCTGGGCCCGCATGGGCTGAGCCGCGCTGCGGGCAGGCATCGGCAGGCATCGGCCCGAAAAAATTCGGGCGCGGGTTGACCCCGCGCCCGTACACCATCGATGAAAATGATCGATGAAAACGACTGACCCTATATTTTAACCCCCGGCGCAATGCTCACTCAGCGAACCGGGCCCCGCTTAGCAGGTGCGTTGGTTTTACCCCCGATTTCGCGTCGTTTCTGTGAAACGCTTCACAGAGAGTCACTTTTCCACCCCGACAGAGCGGGCCGGACGCCCTGAAAATCAGGTGAATTGTTCGGAAATCAGCCGTTCCTCCAGCCCGTGGCCGGGATCGAACAGGATGCGGTGGCGCACCCGCGGCTCGGACCGGATCTCGACCCAGTCGATATCGGTGATCGAGATGGAATCGGCATCCGCCATCACCGGCCGCTTGTCCGGCTCCAGCACGTCAAAGCGCACCTTGGCGGTCTTCGGCAACAGCGCGCCCCGCCAGCGCCGCGGCCGGAAGGCGGCAATCGCGGTCAGCGCCAGAACGTCGGCGCCGATCGGCAGGATCGGCCCGTGGGCGGAATAGTTGTAGGCGGTCGACCCCGCCGGCGTCGCCACCAGCGCGCCGTCGCAGACCAGTTCGGCCAGCCGCAGCCGGCCGTCGATGGTGATCCTCAGCCTGGCCGCCTGCGGCCCGGCGCGCAGCAGCGATACCTCGTTGATCGCCAAGGCCTTATGCAGCTGGCCCTGCCGGTCCATCGCGGTCATCGCCAGCGGATTGATGATCTCCTCCTCCGCCGCCGCCAACCGCTCCTTCAGGTCGGTCTCGTTGTATTCGTTCATCAGGAACCCGATGGTGCCCCGGTTCATGCCATAGACCGGCGCCGGCAGATCCTGGGTCGCATGCAAGGTCCGCAGCATGAAGCCGTCGCCGCCCAGCGCGACGATCACATCGGCCTCCTCCGGCGGGGTGTCGCCATAGCGCCCGATCAGGGTCTGTCGCGCAGCCTGCGCCACCGGCGCCTCGCTGGCCAGGAACGCGATTTTCAGGGTCATGGCAGCGGTTTCCGGTGTTGCGCAATCGCTTCCGAAACAAGCATACCTTTCCTCCCTTGGCCAGCCTTGGCACCGCAACCTGCCGAAACGTCGCTTTCCGGGCTTTTCGCGGGGCCGGCTTTCCAGTAGGAACGCCGCCATCCACCGCAGATGATGGGAGTTACCATGAGCGCGCCCACCCGTGACACCGGCTTTTTCACCGAATCCCTCGCCGACCGCGACCCCGAGATCGCCAAGGCCATCGGCCTTGAGCTGGGTCGCCAACGCGACGAGATCGAGCTGATCGCCTCCGAGAACATCGTCAGCGCCGCCGTGATGGAGGCGCAGGGCTCGGTCATGACCAACAAATATGCCGAGGGCTATCCGGGCAAGCGCTACTACGGCGGCTGCCAGTTCGTCGACATCGCCGAAAACCTGGCGATCGACCGCGCCAAGCAGCTGTTCGGCTGCGCGTTTGCCAACGTCCAGCCGAACTCCGGCTCCCAGGCCAACCAGGGTGTCTATCAGGCGCTGATCCAGCCCGGCGACACCATCCTGGGCATGAGCCTGGACGCCGGCGGCCACCTGACCCATGGCGCCGCCCCGAACCAGTCGGGCAAATGGTTCCACGCGGTGCAATACGGCGTGCGCAAGCAGGACAACCTGCTGGACTACGACCAGGTGCAGGAACTGGCCAACGAACATCAGCCCAAGCTGATCGTCGCCGGCGGCTCGGCCATCCCGCGGCAGAT
>JBFXGQ010000338.1:0-5595 GCA_050177915.1 Pseudodonghicola sp.
CCATGACGATACGGCCCAAGATGATCTCGCGCGCCGAACTGCCCTGGATCCCGAGGTAACGTTCGCATTCGAAGGCGACGGGGGCCTCGGCGATGCGCGGGCAGGCGACCTTCTCGCCGGGGGCCGCGGTCAGTCCGGCCATTTTCAGTTCATCCACGTCAGGCCCGAACGCGGCGGCGGTGACCGACATGGCGGCCACATTGGCGCGGTCCACGATATTGACCGTGAAGCATTCGGTCATGCGGATGTTATAGGCGGTGTCCTTGAAGCTGCGGTCGGGCTTGTTTTCGACCCCGAGCGCAAGGATCGGCGGATCGGCCGACAGGCAGTTGAAGAACGAATAGGGGGCCGCATTGACGATGCCTTCGGGAGAGACCGTCGTGACCCAGGCAATCGGGCGCGGCACGATGGTGCCGATCATGACCTTGTAGGCCTCGCGCGGGGCAAGGTCCGAGAAGTCGAGGGAATGATAGCCGTCGCGCTGGGTCAATGTGTCAGTTCCTTGCCGTAGTGTGACAGAATGGATTGGATACTATCGGGTTTGGGCGACAGCTCTGCCCGGTCGATCACGGCCCCCAGGTGGTGGTCCATGATCGCGATGGCACGCTCGGCATCGCCGGCCCGGATGGCGTCGATGATCTGACGATGTTCCTCCACCGCGCAGTCGGAGGAGTGATTGCGGGCGTAGAGCGACATGATCAGCGAGCAGCGCAGCACGACCTCCGAGACATAGCGGGCAAGCACGTCGTTCCCTGTCAGCTCGGCAAGGAGGATGTGGAACTCTCCCGACAGGCGGATCGAAACCGGCCCGTCCTTGCCCTTCACGTTTTCCTCGCTGCGCACATGGGCTTCGAGGCGGTCGTAGCCGCTGTCAGGAATTCTCTTGCAAAGCAGGCGAATAACTTCGTTTTCAAGGCACCTTCGCACCTCGAAGACATGCTGTGCCTCTTCCTTCGAGGGTTCGGCAACAAAGGCGCCGCGGTTGCGGCGCGTAATCACCAGCCCCTCGTTTTCGAGCCGCACCAGAGCATGACGCACGATCGTCCGACTCACCCCGAACTGCTCGCCGACGGTGTCCTCGGGCAGGCGCATGCCAGGCTTCAGCGCCTGTTCGATAATGGCCCTGCGGAGCAGGTCATGCACCGCGTTGGTCAGGGTGTTCTTGCTGTCACTCATGGTCCGGTTCGCCCGTCAGATTTGCTACCGTCATATCGCATACGTTTTTTTGCGTCAATTGGATACAATTTTGTTGCCAGACTGAATACGGCATGGCAACGATGAGAAATCGTATCCAATCCTGGCGATTCTAAAATACAATCCTCAAGAACAGGGACCATGACATGCAGATGAGACACCTCTTGCTCGCCACGGCCGCGATCGCGGGTCTGGCGGGGGCCGTTCAGGCCGAGAATGTTCTGAAATGGGGCGCAAACCGCGACATCGGCTCGCTTGATCCCTATTCCTATGGCGACAGCTTCACCATCAACGTGCTGAATCACGTCTACGAAGGGCTGGTGCGCTACAACAAGGATCTGAAGATCGAGCCCGCCCTGGCCGAAAGCTGGGAGATCCTCGGGGACCAGGTCACCTGGCGCTTCAAGCTGCGGCGGGGCGTGACCTTCCACAACGGCAATCCCTTCACGGCCGATGACGTGGTCGCGTCGCTGGAACGTGTCTCCGACGATGCCTCGCCGCTGAAAGGCAACCTGCCGGCCTATGTCTCGTCGAAGGCGGTCGATGACTACACGGTCGATATCACGCTCAACGGCACCTATCCGCTGCTGCTGAACGACCTGACCAACATCCACATTTTCGACAAGGAGTGGATGACCGAGCACGACGCGCTGAAGCCGACGGATATCGGCGCGGGGGTCGAGGGCTATGCCACCTACCACGCAAATGGCACCGGCCCCTTCCGCGTCGAAAGCCGGCAGCCCGACGCCAAGACCGTCTTCGTCAAGAACGCCGGCTGGTGGGACACGCCGCAGCACAATCTCGACGGTTTCGAGCTGTTGCCGGTGACCTCCGCCGCGACCCGCGTGGCGGCGCTCCTTTCCGGCGAGATCAGCTTTACCAACGACGCGCCGGTGCAGGATCTGCCGCGTCTTGAGGCGGCGCCGAATGTCTCGGTTCTCGAAGGCGTCGACCTGCGCACCGTGATGATCGGTTTCCCCTTCCGCGAAAAGCTGACCACCGGCGCGGACAATCCCTTCACCGACGTGAGGGTGCGCGAGGCGCTCTACAAGGCGATCGACCTCGACCTGATCCACAAGAAGGTGATGCGCGGCAAGAGCCGGATCGCCGGGGCGACCGTGGCGCCGCCGATCCCGGGCTACGTGCCGGAACTGGACGACCTGCCGGGCTTCGATCCCGACGCCGCGAAGGCGCTGCTGGCCGAGGCCGGCGTGCCCGAGGGGCTGTCGTTCGAGTTCAGCTGCATCTCCGACGGGCTGGTCAACGAGGAGCAGTTCTGCCAGGCGATCGCTTCGATGTGGAGCCGTGTCGGGCTGGCCCCCAAGCTGGACGTGGCGCCGCGCGCGGTGCAGTCGCCCAAGCGGACCAACGGCAAGACCGACCTCTATATTCTTGGCTGGGCAACGCTGCCGATGCTCGATGCCTATTCGCCGCTGCTCCAGATCTTCCACACCAAGGAAGGCAACGCGGGTGTCTTCAACTGGGGCGGCTGGTCCTTCCCGGAACTGGACAAGCTGATCGACGCGGCCGGAAGCGAACTGGACCTCGACAAGCGTCTCGCGCTTGAAACCGAGGCGCTGCGGATCGTGAAGAAAGAGCACATCATGCTGCCGCTGCACCAGCAGCCGATGGCCTGGGCGGTGACCGATGCGGTGACCGACATGCCGCTCTTCCCGGACAACAAGCCGCGTCTGTGGTTCGCCAAGGTCAATCCCGGCTCGTGAGTTGAAAGGGCGGACCGTCCTGCGACGGTCCGCCATCCCCCCCCGGCCTGCGGGCCGCATCCACGACAGAAACGGAGGCGATGGTGATCGCATTCCTTCTCAAGCGGGCAGCCAATGCCGCCTTTGTCATGCTGGCGGTGGCGCTGCTGGCCTTCGTGATTTTCCGGTTCTTCGGCGATCCGGTCGAGATGATGGTGAACGAGCAGGCGACACAGGCGGACCGCGCCGAATTGCGCGAGCGGCTGGGCCTGAACGACGGTCTCGTCACGCAATACACGCGCTTCGTGACCAACGCGGTGCAGGGCGACTTCGGCATCTCCTACCGCAACCAGCAGGATGTGATGGTCCTGATCAAGGAACGCTTTCCCGCGACCTTCGAACTGGTCCTCGTGGCCACGGTCCTTTCCCTGTTGATCGGTATCCCGCTGGGTGTGGTGACTGCGGTCCATCGGAACTCGCGCCTTGCGAATGCGCTGCAGCTCGGGTCGATCGTCGGCGTTTCGCTGCCAAGTTTCGTGGTGGGGATCCTGCTGATCCTCGGCTTCTCGGTGACACTCGGCTGGCTGCCGGGGTTCGGCCGGGGGCAAACGGTCGACATCGGCTGGTGGTCCACCGGGTTCCTGACGCCCTCCGGTCGGGCGGCGCTGATCCTGCCGTCGATATCGCTTTGCACCTTTCAGGTCACGCTTGTCATGCGGCTGGTGCGCGCCGAGATGCTGGAGACGCTGCGCGCCGACTATATCAAGTTCGCCCGTGCCCGCGGGGTTCCGACCGCCCGTGTGCACTGGCGCCATGCGTTGCGCAATTGCCTGATGCCGGTCATCACGCTGACCGGGATGCAGATCGGCAACCTGATCGCCTTCGCGCTGGTGACCGAGACGGTGTTCCAGTGGCCGGGCATGGGGATGCTGTTCATCCAGGCGGTGACCTTTGTCGATATTCCGGTGATGGCCGCCTACCTGATGATCGTGTCCTTCATCTTCGTGGCGCTGAATACGCTGGTCGACATCACCTACGCCTGGGTCGATCCCCGCCTGCGCGACGACGCGGCCCGCGCCGGTGGCGCGAATGGCTGAACCGGAGAACATGATGGAACAGGCAGCGCCCCCGCCGCAATCCGCCCCCGCCGCACCGCTTCTGACCGTGCGCCGCTCGCGCCTCGCCAAGCTTCGCGACAGTGACCTGTGGTATTCCTTCCGGTCGCATCCCTCGGCGATCTTTGCCGCGGCGCTGCTGGCCGTTGTCGCCCTCACGGCCTTTCTCGCGCCGCTGATCACACCGCAGAACCCCTATGACCTGGCCGCGCTGGAACTGTGGAATTCCGAGATCCCGCCGCTCTGGAATGCCGAGGGGCAGTGGCCCTATCTGCTGGGCACCGATACCCAGGGGCGCGATATCCTGTCGGCGATCCTTTACGGCTCCCGCATCTCGCTGATCATCGGCTTTGCCTCGGTCCTGCTGGCATTGAGCGTCGGGCTCGCGCTGGGGCTCATTGCAGGCTATTTCGGCGGCTGGGCAGACAATGTGATCATGCGGCTGGGCGACGTTCTGCTGTCGATGCCCTTCATCCTGATCGCCATCCTGATCACGGCAATTGCCGCCGCCTCGCTGCCCAGCGGGCTCAAGGATGTCCTTGCCGCGCCGATCCTGATCTTTGCCATCGCGGTGCCCTCCTGGGTGCAATACGCACGCACGGTGCGGGCCTCGGCAATGGTGGAATCCAAGAAGGAATACGTGCAGGCGGCCCGGCTGATCCGCGTCAAAGCCTGGCGGATCATGCTGCACCACATCCTGCCGAACTGCATGACGCCGATCATGGTGGCTGCAACGCTGAATTTCGGCCTTGCCATTCTGTCGGAGGCGACCTTGTCCTTCCTCGGGGTGGGCATGCCTCCGGATCAGCCCAGCCTCGGCACGCTGATCCGCATCGGCAACCAATACCTGTTCTCGGGCCTGTGGTGGATCGTGGTTTTCCCATCGATCCAGCTCTGCCTGATTGTCCTGTCGGTCAATATGATCGGCGACTGGCTGCGCGATGCGCTCAACCCAAAGCTCCGGTGAATGCTATGACTGCCAAGACCCTGAAGAATGTCCGCCCGATGGCCGGCCCGGCAACCGATCTGCATATCGTTGACGGCAAATTCGCCCTTTCTGCCCCGACGGGCGCCGAGGTCGTCGATTGCGGCGGCCGCATCCTGATCCCCGGGCTTGTCGAGGCGCACACCCATCTGGATAAATCCCTGCTGGGCCTGCCGTGGTATCGCAACGAGGTCGGCCCGCGCCTGATCGACAAGATCAACAATGAGCGGGAGGTGAAGGTCTCTCTCGGGCTCGATCCCCGCATCCAGAGCGAACGGCATGCGATCCTGGCGATGTCGCACGGTTGCACGCATATCCGGTCCCATGTCGATGTGGATACCCATCACGGGCTGGCGGGGATCGAAGGCGTCATGGCCACGCGGGAAAAGCTGGCGGGCATGATCGAGATCGAGATCGTCGCCTTTCCCCAGTCCGGCATGATGACACGGCCCGGCACGGTGGAGCTGATGGACGAGGCCCTTTCGCTCGGGGCGGATCTGGTCGGCGGCATAGATCCCTGTGGAATGGAGCATGACCCCAAGGGGCACCTCGACACGGTCTTTGCGCTGGCCGAGAAGCATGGCTAGCCCATCGACAT
>JBFXGQ010000339.1:0-5583 GCA_050177915.1 Pseudodonghicola sp.
CGCTGATCCTGCGCCGCGACGGCAGCGCCGCGTTTCTGGGCGAGGGCGGCGTGCCGGTGGGGCTGCTGCCGGATCTGGAATACAGCCAGTTCGAAACGCAGATGCAGCCGGGCGACCGGCTGCTGCTCTATTCCGACGGGTTCACCGAATGCCGGCTCGCCAATGGCGGCATGCTGCAGCCGGAGGGGCTGTTGAAACTGGTGCGCTCCTGCGATGTCGGCCAGCCCGGGCAGGAGTTTCTGGAGGATCTGTTCTGGGAGCTGCGCCAGATCATGGCGCCCGGCCACGGGATGGAGGACGACATCTCGGCCACGCTGTTCGAATACGGCGGACCGTAAGCGGCGGCTGCGTTCGGTGTATCGGGTCCGTCGGCGCCGGCGGCCTCAGCCGGCCTTCAGCAGCCCCAGCGCCAGCCGCGCGGCGAAATGGCGGTCGCCGGCATTGCCCAGCCGTTCCGCCGCCTCGCCGGCATCCAGCCACAGCGCGCGGTGGCCCGGTTCGCTGGGCGGGCCGATCGGGCGCAGCGGGCGGGCGACGTAGATCAGGCAGATCTTTTCCGCCCAGAGGTCGTATTCCGGCATATAGGCAAAGCGGCGAAAGGCGCCGACCCGGCGCGGCGTGGCGATGCGCCAGCCGGTTTCCTCGAACACCTCGCGGTGCAGCGCGGCGAAGGGTGATTCGCCCGGGTCGATGCCGCCGCCGGGCAGCTGCAGATCGGGGCCGGCCGCGGCCTCCTGCTCGGTCAGCAGCAGGCGACCGTCGCGCGGCAGCAGCGCATAGGCCCCGGCGCGCCGGCGATAGGGCTGCGCGGGGCGGGGTGTCTCGCCAAACCGTCTGATCATGCCGCGGCCCCTTTCATCGCTGCCGGTTCCGACTATATTGCCCAGCGTATGCCAATCGCCGGCGCATAAGGAAACCCCATGGCCATCGCATCGAAACTCGCGTGGGACGATACCGTCCTGCCCTTCCAGCTTGACGTCTCGGACATGCGCGGGCGGGTGGCCCGGCTGGACGGCGTGCTGGACGGCATCCTGAAACAACACGATTACCCGCCGCAGGTCGAGGCGCTGGTCGCCGAAATGGCGTTGTTGACCGCCTTGATCGGCCAGACCATCAAACTGCGCTGGAAATTGTCGCTGCAGGTGCAATCGAACGGCCCGGTGCGGATGATCGCCACCGACTATTACGCCCCGACCGAGGAGGGTGAGCCGGCGAAGATTCGCGCCTATGCCACCTATGACGCTGACCGGCTGCAGGGGGCGGTGCCGTTCGATCAGGTCGGCGCCGGCTATTTCGCCATCATGATCGACCAGGGCACCGACATGGCGCCCTATCAGGGCATCACGCCGCTGGACGGTGCCTCGCTCAGCGATTGTGCCGAGGCCTATTTCGCCCAGTCCGAACAGCTGCCCACCAAGTTCAAGCTGAGCTTCGGCAAATCGACCGAGGCCGGCGGCACCGAACATTGGCGCGCCGGCGGGGTGATGATCCAGCATATGCCCGCCGCCTCGCCGCTGATGGCCGCGCGCGAGGGCACCGGCGACATCCTGCGCGCCGCGGACCTGCTGCGCGACGAGGAGGGCGACGACTGGAACCGGGTGAACATCCTGCTCGACTCCGCCGAGCTGATGGAGCTGATCGGCCCGCGGGTGTCGCCGACCGAGCTGCTGGTGCGACTGTTTCACGAGGAAGAGCCGCGGGTGTTCGACGCCCAGCCGGTGCGCTTTGGCTGCACCTGTTCCGAGGAACGCGTGCGGCAGAGCCTGTCGATCTATTCCGCCCGGGATATCGGGACCATGACCACCGAGGAGGGTATCGTCACCGCCGATTGCCAGTTCTGCGGCGCCCATTACGAACTGGACCCGGCGACCGTGGGGTTCGAGGCAGAGCAGAACGACGGTGCGTGATCCGGTTTCCAGACTGCAGGCGGCGCTGGCGCGCCCGGGCGAGGGCACGTCGGATTTCGACCTGAACCCGGATTTCCGCCTGCCGGAGGGGCGCCGGCTGCGTCCCGCCGGGGTGCTGGTGCCGGTCTCGCTGATCTCCGGCGCGCCGCGGGTGATCCTGACCAAACGGTCTTCGGCGCTGAAGCATCACCCGGGCCAGATCGCCTTTCCCGGCGGCAAGCAGGACGAGGGCGACGCCGATGCGGTGGCCGCCGCCCTGCGCGAGGCGGAGGAGGAGATCGGCCTGCCGCGGGATATGCCCGAGATTCTGGGCACCTTGCCCGCGCATGAGACGGTGACCGGCTTTCAGGTCACCCCGGTGCTGGCGGTGCTGGAGCGTGGTTTCGACCCGCGGCCCGAGCCGGGCGAAGTCGCCGAGGTCTTTGAGGTGCCGCTGGAGCATGTACTGGACCCGGCGAACTACATCGTCGAATCGCGGATCTGGCGCGGCATGCGGCGGCATTATTTCACCGTGCCCTATGGTCCCTATTACATCTGGGGCGCCACCGCGCGTATGCTGCGGGTGCTGGCGGCACGGATGGCGGAATGACCCGGATCACCGAAGACTGGCTGGTGAACCCGGCGACTCAGGCGGTCTGCGCGGCGCTGCAGGCCGGTGGCGCGCAGGCGCTTTTCGTCGGCGGCTGCGTGCGCAACGCGCTGATGGGGGTGCCGGTCACCGATATCGACATCTCGACCGACGCAGTGCCCGAGCGGGTGATCACCCTGGCCGAGGCGGCCGGGATCAAGGCGGTGCCGACCGGGATCGACCATGGCACCATCACCCTGGTCGAACACGGCATCCCGCATGAGGTGACGACGTTCCGCCGCGATGTCTCGACCGACGGGCGCCGTGCGGTGGTGGCCTTTTCCACCCGGGTCGAGGAGGACGCGGCGCGGCGCGATTTCACCATGAACGCGATCTATGCCCGGCCTGACGGCACCGTGCTGGACCCGCTGGGCGGGCTGCCCGATCTCTATGCCCGCCGGGTCCGCTTCATCGGCGAGGCGCGCGACCGCATCCGTGAGGATTACCTGCGCAGCCTGCGCTATTTCCGGTTTCACGCCTGGTATGGCTGCGACCAGCTGGGCTTCGACCCCGAGGCGCTGGCGGCGATTGCCGACAATCTCGAGGGTCTGGCGACGCTGTCGCGCGAACGGGTGGGGGCGGAGCTGCTGAAGCTGCTGGCCGCGCCCGATCCGGCGCCGGCGGTGGCGGCGATGCGCTCGACCGGGGCGCTGGGGCAATTGCTGCCCGGCGCCGACGACCGGGCGCTGGCGCCGCTGGTGCATCTGGAACATCAGGCCGGCGCCGGGCCCGACGGGCTGCGCCGTCTGGCGGCGCTGGGCAGCATGGACGTGGCCGAGAACCTGCGGCTGAGCCGGGCGCAGGCGAAGCGGCTGGACCAGATGCGCGAGGCGGCAGGCAGCCTGATGGGGGCGGCAGAGCTGGGTTATCGGCTGAAGCTGCCGGCGGCGCGCGATGCGCTGCTGCTGCGTCAGGCCTGGAGCGAACAGCCCTGGGACGAGACCGCCTGCGGCCAGCTCGACCGCGGCGCGGCGGCGGCCCTGCCGGTCACCGCGCGCGACCTGATGCCGGACTATCGCGGCGCCGAACTGGGTGTCCGGCTGGCAGAGCTTGAGGCCGCATGGATCGCCTCCGGCTTCGCGCTTGGCCGCGAGGCGTTGCTTTCCGGCGACAGGTGACGTCGGGCAATACATGCTCGGGGCATTCAAAGGGGTGACAAAGCCCTGCCGATTCGCTACCCAGCGGTCAGAACCTTGTTGGAGGGATGCGCATGTATCACGGGATCTGGAACAGCCTTAGCTGAGCCACCGGCCCCGTGCGGGTGGTGTTCAGCGCCGCCCTTCGTGCATTTGCATTCTTTTCGCTCTCTCGGAGCCCTCCGACATGTTTCGTTTCTTTGAAAATCTCGTCGATCCCTATTGCGCCTACCCGCAGGACGACCGTCCGCCGACCCGGCTGTGGCCCTTTATGCGCGCCTATGCACGGCCGTTTCACCGCGTGTTCTTCTGGACCGCGCTGCTGTCGGTGGTGGTGGCGACGATAGAGATCTGGCTGATCTACTACATGGGCCGGGTGGTCGACCTGCTGGGCGGCAGCCCGGCGCAGGTCTGGGCCGACCACGGGACGGAGCTGATCCTGGTCGGTCTGTTCATCCTGCTGTTGCGGCCGCTGATCCAGCTGGCCGACGTGCTGCTGCTGAACAACGCGATCCTGCCCAACTTCGGCACGCTGATCCGCTGGCGGGCGCACAAGCATGTGCTGCGCCAGTCGGTCGGCTGGTTCGAGAATGATTTCGCCGGCCGCATCGCCAACCGCATCATGCAGACCCCGCCGGCGGCGGGCGAGGTGGTGTTTCAGGTCTTCGACGCGATCTCCTTCTCGATCGCCTATCTGGTCGGGGCGGCGGTGCTGCTGATCGCCGCCGATCCGCGGCTGCTGCTGCCGCTGCTGGGCTGGCTGGTGCTTTATGGCGCGCTGATCCGCTGGACGATCAAACGGGTGGAGCCTGCCTCCAAGGCGGCCTCGGACGCGCGCTCGGCGATCACCGGCCGGGTGGTCGACAGCTATGCCAACATCCATTCGGTCAAGATGTTCGCCCATCACAACCGCGAGCTGGACTATGCCAGGGAGGCGATCGAGGAGTCGCGCCGCACCTTCCAGGCGGAGATGCGGATCTTCACCATCATGGACGGTGCGCTGGTCACGCTGAACGGCCTGCTGATCGTCGGCGTGGTCGGCTGGGCGATCTGGCTGTGGATGATGGGCGAGGCGAGCGTCGGCGTGGTGGCGGCGGCGACCGCGCTGACGCTGCGGCTCAACGCCATGACCGGCTGGATCATGTGGGCGCTGACCACTTTCTTCCGGCAATTGGGTGTGGTGGCCGAGGGGATGGAGACCATCGCCCAGCCCATCGACCTGACCGACGCGCCCGATGCGGGCGCGCTGCGTCTGACCGAGGGCGAGATCGAGATCCGCGACGTCTCCCATCACTACGGGCGGCGGGCGGGCGGGCTGGATCATGTCAGCCTGACGATCCGGCCGGGCGAGAAGATCGGCCTGATCGGCCGCTCCGGCGCCGGCAAGTCGTCGCTGGTGAAGCTGCTGTTGCGGTTCTACGACGTCGAGACCGGGCAGATCCTGATCGACGGGCAGGACATCCGCGCGGTGACCCAGGACAGCCTGCGCCGGCAGATCGGCATGGTGCAGCAGGACAGCGCGCTGCTGCATCGCTCGGTGCGGGACAATATCCTTTATGGCCGGCCCGACGCGAGCGAGGCCGAGGTGATCGCCGCGGCGAAACAGGCCGAAGCGCATGAGTTCATCCTGGGGCTCGAGGACCCGCAGGGGCGGCGCGGCTATGACGCCCATGTGGGCGAGCGCGGGGTGAAACTGTCGGGCGGCCAACGGCAGCGGGTGACGCTGGCGCGGGTGATTCTCAAGAACGCGCCGATCCTGCTGTTGGACGAGGCGACCTCGGCGCTGGATTCCTAGGTCGAGGCGGCGATTCAGGACACGCTTTATGGCATGATGCAGGGCAAGACCGTCATTGCCATCGCGCACCGGCTTTCTACCATTGCCGAGATGGACAGAATTCTCGTGATGGACCGG
>JBFXGQ010000340.1:0-5547 GCA_050177915.1 Pseudodonghicola sp.
GGCCTTTTGCGCCAGCTCGATGGCGCCGCCGGCGCCGGGAGAGAACTTGCCGGGGATCTTCCAGTTGGCCAGATCGCCGGTCTGGGCCACCTCGAAGGCGCCCAGCATGGTCAGGTCCAGCCGCCCCGAACGGACCAGAGCGAAGGAGGTGGCGCTGTCGAAATAGGCGCTGCCGGGGATCGGCGAGACATAGGCGCCGCCGGCGTCGATCAGGTTGCGGTCGGCGGCCTCGGGCGGCAGGCTGGGGCCGATCCCGGTCATGCCGTTTTCGGTATGCAGGCAGACCGGCAGCCCCGGGGCGAGGTGGTCGACCACCTGGGTCGGCAACCCGATGCCGAGGTTCACCACCATGCCGGGGGCGATCTCGCGCGCGGCGCGGGCGATCATGCGGGTTCTAGCGTCGGACAACGCCGTAGTCCTCCGTGATCTCGGTCAGCTGCACCACCCGGTCGACGAAGGGGCCGGGGGTGTGGACATGTTCGGGTGAAATCCCGCCCAGCGGCACGATCTGCTCGGCCTCGGCGATCACCAGGTCGGCGGCCATCGCCATCACCGGGCTGAAGTTGCGGGCGGTGGCGGCATAGGCGAGATTGCCGAAGCCGTCGGCGCACGCCGCATGGATCAGCGCGGCGTCGGCGCGCAGGGCGCGTTCCAGCAGGGCAGGGCGGCCGTCGACCTCCACCACCGGCTTGCCGGCGGCCAGCTCGGTGTCCATGCCGATGTCGGTCAGGATACCGCTCAGCCCGGCACCGCCGGCGCGGATGCGCTCGGCCAGGATGCCCTGGGCGCAGAATTCGACCTCGATCTCGCCGGAATTGAGCATCGCCACCGCGCGGGGGTTGAGGCCGATGTGGGTAACGATCAGCTTGCGCACCTGACCATTGGCCAGCAGGTGGTCGATGCCCATGCCCTGTTCGTTGGCGTCGTTCTTGACGATGGTCAGGTCGCGCTGGCCCTGCCGCACCAGTTCGTGGATCAGCGCAAAGGGGGTGCCGGGCACGCCGAAGCCGCCGACCATCACCGTGGCGCCGTCCGGAATGGCGGCGATTGCCGCCGCCATGTCCGTGGTCTTGTCCGGCAATGCCGTCATGCGGTCACCGGCAGGTTCATCTCGGCCGCCATGGCGTCGAGCGCCCCGGTCAGGATCTCCATGATCTCGCCGATCTGCGCCTCGGTCACGATCAGCGGCGGGCAGACCAGGAAGTGATCGCCCTCGATGCCGCCCCGGGTGCGGCGCGAGTAGATGATCAGCCCGCGCTCATAGGCCAGATCGACCAGCCTGGTATAGGCGTTCAGCTCCTTCGGCAGGGGCGCCATGGTCTCGCGGTCGGAAACCAGCTCGAAGGCCAGCAGCAGCCCCAGCCCGCGCACATCGCCGATGAAGGGATAGCGGTCCATCAGCCCGGTGAGGCGTGCTTTCAGCAGATCGCCCATGGCGGCCGCATTGGCGACCAGATCGTTCTGCGCAATCTCCTCCAGCACAGCGCAGCCGGCAGCACAGGCCAGCGGGTTGCCGGCATAGGTATAGCCATGCAGGAAGCCGCCGGCGTCCAGCACCGCCTCGACCATATCGCCGCGCGCCACCATGGCGCCCAGCGGGGCGTAGCCGGCGGCGAACCCCTTGGACAACGAGATGATATCGGGGGTGATGCCCCAATGCTCGGCGGCGATGAACTTGCCGGTGCGGCCGGCGCCGGTCATCACCTCGTCATAGATCAGCAGGATGCCGAATTCGTCGCAGATCTCGCGCACCCGGCGATAGTAGCTGTCGGGCGCCACCAGCGCGCCGGTCGAGGCACCGCCGACCGGCTCCATGATGAAGGCCAGCACAGTCTCCGGCCCCTGCGCGATGATCTCGTCGCGCAGCAGGTCGGCGTATTTCAGGCCGCGCTGGTCGTCGTTCAGGTTGTCGGTGTCCAGATAGCAGGTCGGCGCCGCGATCTTCGGCATCTCGCGCATCATCGGCGCGAAGGGTTTCGACAGCGGGTCGTAGCCGGTCAGCGCCAGCGCCCCCAGGGTCGAGCCGTGGTAGGAGGGGTAGCGCGAGATCACCTTCCAGCGGCTGTCCTGGCCTTGCGTCAGCGCATACTGGCGGGCCATCTTGATGGCGCTTTCCACCGCCTCGGAGCCCCCGGAGACGAAGAACACCCGGTCCAGCCCCTTGGGCATCAGCGCCGCGGTCATTTCCGCCAGCCGCTCGGACGGTTCGGTCTGGAAGTGCAGCCGATAGCCGAAGGTGGCCTTGTCCATCTGCGCCTTCATCGCCGCGAGGACGCGCGGGTTGGAATGGCCGATGTTGGACACCATCGCGCCGGACGAGCCGTCGATATAGCGTTTGCCGGTGGTGTCGTAGAGATAGATGCCCTCGCCGCGGTCGAGAAACGGCCGGGGCGTGCGGGACTGGTAGAACAGATGTGACATCTTGCTTAGTCTTTGTTCGTGGCCAAATGTTTGCGCAGGAAGTTCTGGGTACGTTCGTTCTGCGGATTGCGGAAAATAACGCCGGGCGGGCCTTCCTCGACCACCACGCCCTTGTCCATGAAAAGCACCCGGTCGCAGACGCTTTCGGCGAAAGCCATCTCGTGGGTGACGATGATCATTGTCATATGCTCCTCGGCGAGCTTCTTCATGACCTGGTTGACCTCTTCGACCAGCTCGGGGTCGAGCGCCGAGGTCGCCTCGTCGAACAGCATCACCTTGGGCTTCATCGCCAGCGCCCGGGCGATCGCCACACGCTGTTTCTGCCCGCCGGAAAGCTGCGAGGGGTAATAGTCGATCCGCTCCAGCAGGCCGACCCGGGCCAGCTGTTCCTCGGCCAGCTTGCTGGCCTCGGCGTCGGAGATGCCCTTCAGCATCTTCGGCGCCAGCGTGATGTTCTCGCGCACGGTCAGATGCGGGAACAGGTTGAAGTGCTGGAACACCATGCCGATGTTCTGGCGGACCTGATTGATGTGCTTCTCGTACTGGCGGTGCGGCAGCTGCTTGTTGACCTGGGTGTCCTCCAGCCAGATCTCGCCCCCGGTCAGCGGATCGAGATCGTTGATCGCCCTGAGCAGGGTGGACTTTCCCGACCCGGAGGGGCCGATGATCGCCACGATCTCGCCGCGCTTCACCTGCAGGCTGATGTCCTTGAGCACTTCCAGATCGCCATAGCTTTTCTGCGCGTGGCGGATGTCCACAAAGGGTTTGTCGTCGGTCATTGTTTTCTCTCCCTCGCGGCTTCAGCGGGCGGCCTGGATGCGGCGCTCGATCCGGCGCAGCACGGCTTCCATGCCGAGGTTGATGACGTAGTAGAAGGCGGCGGCGACCACGTAGAATTCGAACGGCCGATAGGTGCGCCCGATGGCCAGCTGCGCCGACAGCGTGAGTTCGGTCACCCCGATCACCGAGACCAGCGCCGAGTCCTTCAGCAGCGCGATCATGTTGTTGCCAATGGGCGGGATCACGTCGCGCACCGCCTGCGGGATCACCACCTTGCGCAGCGCCTGACCGCGGCTGAGCCCCAGCGTGCGCGCCGCCTCCATCTGGCCGCGGTCCACCGCGACGATGGCCGCCTGGATCAGTTCCGAGTTGTAGACCGCGAAATGCAGCCCCAGCCCGATGACCCCGGCGACGAAGGCGGGCAGGTCGATGCCGATCTGGATCAGCCCGAAGTAGATCAGGAACAGCTGCAGCAGCAGCGGCGTGCCCATGAACAGGAATTCGAAGGCGCGCATCGGCAGCCGGACGATGGCGGGGGTATAGAGCGCGATCACCGCGAAGAAGATGCCGCCGAAGAAGCTCAGGACAGCCGCGCCGATGGTGATCGCGATGGTCCAGAGCGCGCCCAGCATCATCACGTCGAGGAATTTCGGCACCACCGAGAAATCAAGCCCCATGGCCACGTCCTCCGGTCAGGTGAATGGATTGGGTCGGGTCGGTCATTGGATGCGCGCCCTCCGGTCCAGCCAGGCCACGCCGCGTCCGGTGATGTAGATGATGATCATGTAGAGAACGCCGGCGAGCAGGAACATCTCGAACGGTTTGTAGGTCGAGCCGATGTAGCGCTGCGCGGTATAGGTCAGCTCCACCACCGAGATGGCGGCGACCAGCGCCGTGCCCTTGATCAGCGCGTTGATATTGACCCCCAGCGGCCGGATCATCAGCCGCATCGCCTGCGGCAGCACCACCTTGCGCATCGCCTGCGCCCGGCTCATGCCCAGGGTGCGGGCGGCCTCGGTCTGGCCCTTGTCCACCGCGACGATGGCGCCGCGGATGGTCTCGGTCATATAGGCGCCGATGTTCAGGCCCAGCCCGATCACCCCGGCCTGAAAGGCATCCAGCTGGATGCCGATCTGCGGCCCGCCGAAATAGAGGATGAACAGCTGGATCAGCGCCGGCGTGCCGCGGAACAGGCTGACATAGATCGCCCCGATCCAGCGGACCACCGCCAGCCGCGACAGCCGCGCCGCCGCCCCCAGCGAGCCGCAGATCAGCCCGAGGATGGTGGTCAGAACCGACAGCTCGATGGTGACCCAGGCGGCCTTGAGGAAATAGGGATAGACCTTGAGGATCAGCTCAGTGTCCATAGGCAGGCTCCGGCCGGTGATGGTCGCGCCGCTTCAGGATCGGCAGCGCGCGGATCTCGCGCACCAGCGCGGTGGTCTCCTCGATCGCCGCCTTGAGGAAGGCTGCGCCGGTCTCGGGCGTTGCCACCGTCGGGTCGCCCATGGTGCCCTCGGGCGAGGCTTCGGACCACCAGCGCATCAGCATCGCCTTGCCGCCGCCCTTGGCCAGATCGAGGTTGAAGAACCGGGTGTCGGGGTTGTGCAGGTTCTGGTTGGTGGCCTTGGACAGGTCCACATGCTCGGGCTGCAGATGCATGTACATCGCCGCCTCGAACTCGCCGGCGTGGGCGATGCCGCCGACCTCGGACTTGCGGATCTGGTTCACCCGGTCGGCGCAGAGGTTCCAGTAGGAGGCCGAGACGCAGATGATCTCGGTCTCGATCACCGTCTTGCGCGCCGCCAGGTCCAGCACCGGGTGGTTGGAACCATGCGAGTTCAGCAGCAGGATGCGGCGAAAGCCGTGGTGCGCCAGCGATTTGGTGATATCGGTCACAAAGGCGATCAGGGTTTCCGGCTGGATCCAGATCACCCCGGGGAAATCCTTGTGATGTTCGTTGAAGCCATAGGCCACCGGCGGCATGACAAAGACCTCCTCCGGTGCCGCCGCGGCGACGCCATTGGCCACCGCCATGCCCAGCACCGTGTCGGTGTCCAGCGGCATATGCGGGCCGTGATCCTCGGTCGCCGAGACATTGAGGATGACAACGCGGTCCTTGTCGGCGTCGCGCACGTCTTCCCAGGTCAGTTTTCCGTATTCGGTGGTGGTCATGGTCTTCCCCGTTGCTGGCCGGCCCCGGTGCGGACCGGGACCGTTTCAGGCCGGGTCCGCCGCCCCATCCGGCGGCGGACCCCTTGGTTTCGTCGATGGCTCAGCGGATGTCGCCGTCGACCCATTTCTCGGCGATCTGCACGTAGGTGCCGTCCGCCATCAAAGATCGGA
>JBFXGQ010000341.1:0-5545 GCA_050177915.1 Pseudodonghicola sp.
GCATGATGTGCGTGCGACCGCACAGGCGCTGCGCCTGTGGCAGGCGGCGCGCGGCTAATCCGGAGGCTGTGATCGGCATGAGAAAACTATTCGGCACCGACGGGGTGCGCGGCCAGGCCAATGTCTATCCGATGACCGCCGACATGGCGCTGAGGATCGGGGCGGCGGCGGGGCGTTATTTCCGCCGCGACCGCAGCAGCGCGCATCGGGTGGTGATCGGCAAGGACACCCGCCTGTCGGGCTATATGTTCGAAAACGCGCTGACCGCCGGGCTGACCTCCACCGGCATGAACGTGCTGCTGCTGGGGCCGGTGCCGACGCCCTGCGTCGGGCTGATGACCCGGTCGATGCGCGCCGATCTGGGGGTGATGATCTCGGCCAGCCACAATCCGGCCGAGGACAACGGGATCAAGTTCTTCGGGCCCGACGGCTTCAAGCTCTCCGATCAGGCCGAGGCGGAGATCGAAGCGCTGATCGAGGCCGGGGTGGAGCCGGCACAGGCCGCCAACATCGGCCGGGCCAAGCGGATCGACGATGCCCGCTTCCGCTATGGCGAGCGGGTCAAATCCTCGCTGCCGCGGGACCTGCGGCTCGACGGACTCAAGGTGGTGGTCGATTGCGCCAATGGCGGCGCCTATCGCGCCGCGCCCGAGATCCTGTGGGAGCTGGGCGCCGATGTGGTGCCGGTGGGGGTGTCGCCGGACGGGCACAATATCAACAAGGGCTGCGGGTCGACCCAGCCGCAGATCGCCGCCGAAACCGTGGTGGCGCATGGCGCCGATGTGGGGATCTGCCTGGACGGCGATGCCGACCGGGTGATCCTGATCGACGAAAAGGGCCGGGTCGCCGACGGCGACCAGCTGATGGCACTGCTCGCCGCCCGCTGGGCGGAGGAGGGGACGCTGACCGGCGGCGCGCTGGTCGCCACCGTGATGTCGAACCTGGGGCTGGAGCGGTTCCTTGCCGCGCGCGGCATCGGGCTGGAGCGGACCGGCGTCGGCGACCGCTATGTGGTCGAGCGGATGCGCGCCGGCGGCTTCAACCTGGGCGGCGAGCAGTCGGGCCATATCGTGATGACCGATCACGCCACCACCGGCGACGGGCTGATGGCAGGGCTGCATTTTCTGGCCGAGATGGTGCGCTCGGGTCAGCCGGCCAGCGCGCTGGCCCGCCAGTTCGAACCGGTGCCGCAGCTGCTGAAGAACGTCCGCTTCGCCGCCGGTCAGGCGCCGCTGGAACAGGCCGGGGTCGAGGCCGCGATCGCCGAGGCCGAGGCCGCGTTGGCCGGTCTGGGCCGGCTGCTGATCCGCAAGTCGGGCACCGAGCCGCTGATCCGGGTGATGGCGGAATGCGAGGACGAGGTGCTGCTGGTGCGCACTGTCGACAGCGTCGTCGAGGCAGTGGCCGAGGCTGCGGCGGGCTGACGGGCGCTGTCGGGTGGTTTGCCTTGGCTAAGGCAATTTGAATAAAATTGATCTATTTTGAAGTATATCAATACAGATCAATAAATTACCCTGTGGATTAAATGTGAATAACTTGGGGCCGGCGCGATGCGCCGACCCCGGCGGGATCATCCCCGCAGCTTGTGGTGCAGCAGGATCGGCACCACCAGATCCTCCTCATCGGTCAGGTGGCGGTCCAGAAACGCGCCGATCTGCCCGGCGCAGCCATGCAGTGCACCGGCCTCGTCGCGCAGCTGCGACGGGTCCAGCACCTCGAGCTGGAGCATCCGGTTGCCGGTGCGGGTGAAGCCGTCCAGCACCTGATCGAGCTGCAGGTGATCGCCCTCCAGCATGTCCAGCCCGGCGGCGAACCGCGGGTCGGCGGCACCCAGCTCGGGGAAGAACCGGCGGTCCTCCCAGGCGTGGTGGCCGTGCAGGCTGCGCACCAGCGCATTGCCGTAGCGGCTGATCCGGCTCAGATAGGCCTCCTGATCCATCTCCTTGTCCAGAAAGGCCTCGGTATCCCTCCGCGTCAGATCGCTGAGGGCGCGGAACGTGGCGTGAGCCCCCATCCATTTGCGGATCGAGGCGGCGAAATTCGGGTGATCCGGCCAGGCGTCGCGCGGATAGTCCCGAAGGAGGGCCCGCATGTCTTGCGGCAGGCCCGCTCTGGTGTCGATGCTGTGTTGGGTCATGGCCGGCAGATGGGGTTCGTGTTACACAGTAACAATCTGCGGGGCTGCACAGGGCTCCGGCCGGCGGCGCACAGGCGGGTAGGCAGAATCGCGGCGAAATGCCAGTGTGCCGCCATCATATGATTCGATCGGAGGTTTCCAATGCGCTGGTTTTTCGCCGCTTTCCTTGTCTTCGCCGGGGCCGCCCCGGCGCTGGCCGAATTCACTGCCGGGCTTGCCGCGCCCTGGGACGGCAAGCGGATCCCGGCGGGGATGCAGTGCCAGCAGCAGGGCGGCAAGGGGCTGACGCCGCCGATCGTGCTGTCGGATATCCCCGAGGGGACCGAATATGTGCTGGTCGAGTTCAACGACCGCGACTATCGCCCGCTCAGCACCCGCGGCGGCCACGGCACATTGATCTATCCGGTCAAGGGGCGGACCGCGACGCTGCCGCAGGTGCCGGGCGGCACGACGCAGCTGCCGAAGGGGGTGCAGGTGTTTCGCGGCAACCGGGCGACCGGACCGTTCGCCTCGCCGGGCTATATCGGGCCTTGTTCGGGCGGCCGGGGCAACATGTATGCGGCGACCGTCAAGGCGATGGACGGCGGCGGCAAGGCGCTGGCCACCACCCGGGTGAACCTGGGCCGTTACTGATCCGGGCGGAGCTGCGGGCGACGATGCCCTGGAACCGCACCGACAAGGTCCGCGGCTGAGCCTGCGCCGCATGGAGAGTGCGAAAGGGGCGCCGGTGGCGCCCCTCTTCATTCAGACAGGCGCGGCATCAGCTTGCGCCGCGACGGCAGCCAAGGCGACGCGAAGAGCACACCGCCGAACTGCCGCTTCAGCACGACGGTCGCCCCGAAGCTGGAGATAGCGGTCAGAACCACCACCGCCAGCCAGATCAGCGGAGCGGCGAGGTGCTGCATGATCGCCGGATCGAACAACCGCGGCGAATATATCGCGATGAAGAACTCATGGGTCAGGAAGATCTCGAGACTGTGCCTGCCGAACCAACCGAGGCCAAGTCGTTCAGACAAACGGACGGGGATGAGCCGGGCAAACGCCACCAGACCGAGTGTCGCGGGAATGTAGCACACGAGGCTCTTCAGCAGCCCGTCGAGATCGTTGGCGCCGACCACGAGCAGGAGCACGCAAACCGCGTAGAAGAGGACGCAGAACAGGGTCGCCCGCCCGGTGGTGTCCGTGATCCAGGCCAGTGCAGGCTTGCCCCAGTAGCCGATCAGCGCGAAGGGCAGTCCGAGCTCGATCGTCTGCCACACCCAGAACGGCAGATCGTGCATCTGCGCCCCGGTGCCCCAAAGCAGCAGGTAGATCAGGGCGTAAAGGCCAATGACCCCGGTGAGTTGCCAGATCGGCCTCACGCTACTGAGGGCCTGCAGCACAAGGGTGCACAGGGCAAGCGAATACAGAAACCACAGTACTCCGTATGGGGTCCCGCCAAGGCTCCGAAACGATAGTATGGGAGAGCCGCTCCACGGATACAGGTGGACACCGGCCAATTCGCTCGCGAACTGAAGCGATGTCCAGACGACGATCAGCCAGACATAGAGGGTCAGGCGCTTGCGGAACACCGATGACCAACCCTGCTGTGGCGAGAAGAAGATCCCGAAAGACAGGAAGAATGTGGGAAGCATCATCCAGTAGAGCACCGCATTGAGATGCGCGAAGTAGCCCGGGATCTGCCCGGTCGGGATCAGGGCGTCCATGGCAAGAATGGCGTGATGCGCGATCACCATCAGGATCGCCAATCCGCGGAGGCTGTCGAGCCAGGCAATCCGTGCTTCCTTCGGTCGGTTTCCGGTGCGCGCGCCGGCAGGAGCGCCATTGTCGCTCAGATTCTGTGTCATCGAAAGCTCTTCCGGTTTCAAAAGTCAGTCCAGATCAAGCTCCGGCCTGGAGGGGTGCCGCATCTTTGCCGTGGCGCCATCGCAAAGCAAGGCGAAATGCTGCGTCGCAGCGATGCGCCGGGCGACCTTGCGGGGCGCCCCTTTCATCGAAGGTGCCCGCGGCGGAGATCTTGACGCCGCGCCTACCGCAAATCGGGTGCGATGTGATCGAGGCCGGAGGCGAAATTTCTTTAGCCCTGAACGGATTGCGCGGACCTTCTCAGGCGGATGGGCGTCGGCGGATGCGGTCGGGGTCGGGGTATATGGCCGGCGGCGGCCGATGCTGCCGCGACGGCCGGGATCGGCAATACGAAAAACCCCCGGCCGCAGGGCCGGGGGCGTCGTCATGCGCAGGGCGCGCAGGCTTAGTTCTTGGACTTGTCGACCATCTTGCCGGCGCTGATCCAGGGCATCATCGCCCGCAGCTTCTCGCCGGTCTGTTCGATCAGATGCTCGTCGTTCAGGCGGCGGGTGCCTTTGAAGTAGGGCTGGCCGACCGAGTTTTCGAGCATGAAGTCACGCACGAACTTGCCGGTCTGGATGTCGCGCAGAACCGCTTTCATCCGGGCCTTGGTCTCGTCGTAGGGCAGGATCCGCGGACCCGAGACGTATTCGCCGTATTCGGCGGTGTTCGAGATCGAGTAGTTCATGTTGGCGATGCCGCCTTCGTAGATCAGGTCCACGATCAGCTTCACCTCGTGCAGGCACTCGAAATAGGCCATCTCGGGGGCATAGCCGGCTTCGACCAGGGTCTCGAAGCCCATGCGGATCAGTTCGACCAGACCACCGCACAGCACGGCCTGCTCGCCGAACAGGTCGGTTTCGCATTCTTCGCGGAAGTTGGTCTCGATGATGCCCGAGCGGCCGCCGCCGATGGCCGAGCAGTAGGACAGGCCGATTTCCAGCGCCTTGCCCGAGGCGTCGTTGTGCACCGCCACCAGGCAGGGCACGCCGCCGCCTTTGGTGTATTCGCCGCGCACGGTGTGGCCGGGGCCCTTGGGGGCCATCATGATGACGTCGACGCCGGGTTTCGGCTCGATCAGGCCGAAGTGCACGTTCAGACCGTGGGCGAAGGCGATCGCGGCGCCCTCTTTCAGGTTGTCGTGGACGTATTTCTTGTAGGTTTCGGCCTGCAGTTCGTCGGGCATGGTGAACATGATCAGGTCGCACCAGGCGGCGGCTTCGGCGATGCCCATCACGGTCAGGCCTTCGGCTTCGGCTTTCTTGGCGCTGGCCGAGCCTTCGCGCAGGGCGACGACCAGGTTCTTGGCGCCCGAGTCGCGCAGGTTCAGCGCATGGGCGTGGCCTTGCGAGCCATAGCCCAGGATGGCCACTTTCATGTCCTTGATCAGGTTGATGTCGCAATCGCGATCGTAATACACGCGCATGGCAATGCTCCGGTTCTTGGGTTGACCGGCGCAACATGCGCTTGAAGCTGCCGAAAGGCAGTAGGGAAACTGGCGCGATTGTCAGAATCTGTTACAAGTTCATTCGCAAGATGGGCTTCAGGCGGGAAAATCAT
>JBFXGQ010000342.1:0-5541 GCA_050177915.1 Pseudodonghicola sp.
GGGCGTCCCCCTCGAACGAGCAGCCCCCCCTCTCCAACCTCTCCCCCCGCCGGGGGGAGAGGCAGGCGCCCGGGGACATCGGTCGCGCTGCTGCGGGCGGGGGACCTGCCTCCTAGGGTTCCAGCCCGGGCCAGAGCGCCGGGTCCAACCCCTCGATCAGCGGTTTCAGCATCTCGGCATGCGGCCGCCAGCGGCCCACCGCCCGGCGGTGCACCGGTTGGCGCAGCTGGGTGGCGCTCAGCGTCAGCACGGCGGTTTCGGTCTCATGCGGGCGGGCCATCTGCGGCACCCAGTCCAGCCCGCAATAGTCGGCCAGCCGCCGGCTGGTGCCCTCGACATCCGCGGTCATCTCCTCATAGGCCAGATCCAGGATCTGACCGGGAAAGCGGTTGTGCCAGAAGGCCATGATCTCGGCATAGAGGTTGAAGCGATGCGCCATCGCCTTCAGGTCGTAGGTATAGTTCAGCGCGCTGCCGGCGAAATGGCCGCGCCACATCGACAGCGCCACGTCGCGCGGATCACGCCGCAGGTGCACGATGCGGGCGCCCGGATGCGCCGCCTTGAGAAAACCCACCAGCCGGTAGTTCTCGGGCATCTTGTCGACGAAGGCGCGGCAGCCCTCGGGCAGCGGCGGATGCAGCCGCCGTTCGGTGGCGCGGAACTCGGCCAGCTCCGACGCGCCGATCGGGCGGTCGGCCTCGATCAGCGGATAGAAGAACCGTCCGGCGGCGATCTGCTCGCCCAGCCCCTTGACGTCGGGATGCGCCGCCAGGACCGCCTCGGCCAGCGTGGTGCCCGAGCGCGGCAGCCCCAGCACATAGATCGGCGTGACCGCCTCGGCCGCTGCCTCGGCCGCTGCCGGCGCCTCCGGAAACCGGGCCATGATCGTCCGGCTGAGCGCGCTGTCCGCCGCCGCGTCATAGGGCCGGGCGCGGGCCATCTCGCGGTTGGCCTCGGCCAGATGCCGCCTGGCGTCGGCGGTCTCGCCGGCCTGTTCGGCGATCCGCGCCAGCGCGAATCTCAGCGCCGCCCGGTCGGGCGACCGCGCCGCCGCGCGCTTCAGCGCCGCCTCGGCGACCGGGCGCAGGGCGGCATTGCCGGCGCGGTCCTGCAACCCGGCAAGCTGTTCGATGGCCTCGCCGTTCTGCGGCGCCAGCTGCAGCACCCGGCGGTACTCGGCCGCGGCGTCCTCGGGGCGCCCGGCCTCGACATAGGCCATCGCCAGCCGCAGCCCCGCCCCCAGATGCCCGGGCGCCAGCGCCACCGCGCGGGCCGCCGCCTCCAGCGCCGCCGCGTGCCGGGTCTGGCGCGCCAGCGGCAGGCTGATGTTGATCAGCGTCTCGACATTGTTCGGGGCCAGCGCCAGCGCCGCCTCGAAATCCGCCAGCGCCGCGTCGATCAGCCCCAGCCGCTCGCGCAGCACGCCGCGCAGGTTGAGGCTGCGCGGCTGCCGCGGCTCCAGCTCCAGCGCCCGGCTAACCGCGGCCTCGGCCTCGGCGTTGCGGCCCAGCTGCGACAGCGCCTGCGCCCGCAGATAATGCGCCGCCTCGTCGCCCGGATGGGCGGCGACCGTCCGGTCCAGCATCGTCAGCGCCTTGTCGGCCATCTCCAGCAGGATCAGCGTCTGCGCCAGGTTGCGCTGCGCATCGGTCAGCCCGGGATCCAGGCGAATGGCCTTCTGGAACAGCGCCACCGCCTCGCGCTGCTGGCCCAGCCCGCACAGCGCCACCCCCGCGAGATTGGGAAAGCGCGCGTCCTTGGGATGCCGCGCCATCGCAGCCTTTGCCGTCTTGAACGCCGGCTTGTACTGTTCGTTCATGAGCTGGGTCTGGGCGACCACGAAAGGCGGCGGTACTGTCATGAAACCGTCATGTTCCCGGCCGTGCGGGGCGGCAATATGCCGATTTTGTCACATCGGCGGAATGTCGCGCAGGCCCCGCGCGATCGCCCAGGAAACGATCAGAAAGGACAGATCATGTGCGGACGCTATGCCCTGACCCTGCCCAACGACGCCATGGCGCGGCTGTTCCGGGCGCAGCCGGCCAACGATCTGCCCGCGGTGCCGAACTACAACATCTGCCCCACCGACCCGGTGCATGTGGTGCATCTGGGCGCCGCCGGGCGGCGGTTGGTGCCGATGCGCTGGGGCTTCATCCCGGCCTGGTACGACAGCCCGACCGCCGGGCCGCTGTTGATCAACGCCCGGGCCGAGACGCTGGCCGACAAGCCCGCCTTCCGCGCCGCCTGCCGCGACCGGCGCTGCCTGCTGGTGGCCTCCGGCTTCTACGAATGGCGCCGCCGGGCCGAGACCCGGTTGCCCTGGTACATCTTCCGCCGCGACGGCGCGCCGCTTGCCCTCGGCGGCATCTGGCAGAGCTGGGGGGCGGAGACGCCGCAGCCCACCTGCGCCATCGTCACCACCCCGGCCAACCGGAGGCTGGCGCCGGTCCACGACCGCATGCCGCTGATCCTCGAGCCGCAGGACTGGCCGCTCTGGCTGGGCGAGGCCGGCCCCGGCGCCGCCCGGCTGATGCGCCCGGCGGCCGAGGATGTGCTGGATCTCCATCGGGTGCGCCCGCGGGTCAATTCGAACCGCGCCACCGGGCCCGATCTGATCGAGGAGCTGATCGAACCCTTCGATGCGGACGACGACTGACGTCGCTCAGCCCTTGCTTCGCGCCGGCGGCGGCGCCGGCGTCCTCAGCGGCGCGCGGCTCAGCGTGTTGCCGGCCATGGTGGCCTTCTTCATCAGCCGCAGCAGCGTCTCGCGCTCGGCGGCGTCTAGGCCGGAGAGGATCTCGGGCTGGATCGCCTCCACATGCGGCCGCGCCTCCTCCAGCAGGGCGGCGCCGGCCTCGGTCAGCGTCAGCTCCTTGGCGCGGCGGTCGGCGCGCGAGGTCTGCCGCCGCACCAGCCCGCGCTCGTCCAGCCGGTCGATCACCTTGCCCAGCGTGGCGCGATCATAGGCCACCAGCCCCGCCACCGTGGCCTGGTCGATGTCCGGGTTGTCGCGGATGGCGCTGAGCGCGGCATATTGCACCGGCGTCAGCGACAGCCCGGCCGCCGCCATCCGTTCCATGAACAGCGCCACTGAGATCTGGTTGAGCCGCCGGATCAGATGCCCGGGCATGGTGTGTATGTTCATCGTCCCGCTCCCGTCGGATCGCGCCGGCCATCGTGCCTGCGCCGCACCGAAAATCGCAAGTATGCTTATAGTCGAAAGTGCCCGCAATTTTCCACACCCGCATCGCCGCGCCCCGGGCCTTTTTCTGGCTGGAAATATCCTCGGGGGTGAATTTGCGCGGCACGCGCAAAGAGGGGGCAGACAGCCCCCTGCGGCGCCGCCGCCGACGCGGACGCTTCCCCTCGGTCACCGCGCGCGCTAAACCGTCTCATGCCCATCGAATTCACCAGTCTGGCCCAGCTCTTCGATCACGGTTTCGACAGTGTGATCGACGTCCGCAGCCCCGCCGAATATGCCGAGGATCACCTCCCCGGCGCGATCAACCTGCCGGTGCTCGACAACGAGGAGCGCGCCCGGGTCGGCACCATCTACAAGCAGCAAAGCCCGTTCCTGGCCCGCAAGCTGGGGGCGGCGCTGGTGTTCCGTAACGCCGCCCGTCATATCGAGACCGCGCTGCAGGGCTACGAGGGCGGCTGGCGGCCGCTGGTCTATTGCTGGCGCGGCGGTCAGCGCTCGGGCTCCTTCGCCTGGATGCTGGGCCAGATCGGCTGGCGCGCCGACAGCATCAAGGGCGGCTACCAGACCTATCGCCGGCTGGTCTATCGCATGCTCTACGAGGGGCGGCTGCCGCATCGGATGGTGCTGCTGGACGGCTACACCGGCACCGCCAAGACCGAGATCCTGCAGCTGCTGCGCGCGCGCGGGGTGCAGGTGCTGGACCTTGAGGGGCTGGCGGCGCATCGCGGCTCGCTGCTGGGCGAGATGCCGGTGCCGCAACCCAGCCAGAAGGCCTTCGAAACCGCCCTTGTCGGCGCGCTGAGCCGGCTCGATCCGGCGCGGCCGGTGGTGGTCGAGGCGGAATCCAGCAAGATCGGCGCCCGCTTCCTGCCCTCGGCGCTCTGGGCCGGGATGAAGGCGGCGCCGCGGATCGAGCTCACCGCCCCGGTCGCGGCGCGCGCCGGCTATCTGGTGCGGGCCTATGACGACATCCTGTCGGACGGCGCGCGGCTGCGGGCGCGGCTCGATCCGCTGCGCGCCCATCGCGGTCACGCGGTGGTGGATGGCTGGTTCGACCTGATCGACGCGGGCGACAAGCCCGGGCTGACCCGGGCGCTGATGGAGCAGCATTACGACCCCTCCTACGACAAGTCGCGCCGCGCCATCGGCGCGCAGGTGATGACGCGGATCGCCATCGCCCGGCTGGACGGCTCCGGGCTGGACGCGGTCGCCGCAGGGATCGAGCAGGCGCTGGAGGGCTGGACCGGCTAACCGGCTGTCGCGCGTTGTCGCTGTGCCGCACGTTACCTCAGGGTCAGATCAGGCTCAGATCAGGCTCAGCCGGGGGCCGCTGTCGCGGATCTCGCCGATGCGGGCGGCGCGGTGGCCGGCGGCGCGCAGCTCGCGGACCAGCGTCTCGGCACGGGCCGCGGGCACCGCGGCCAGCAGTCCGCCGCCGGTCTGCGGGTCGAACAGCAGGTCGCATCTCGGGTCCGAGGGCAGCTCGGGCAGCAGCGCCCGGTTGTCGGCGAAGAGGGTCGAGCGATGGCCCTGCCGCGACAGCTCCAGCGCCCCCTCCATCACCGGGATGGCGTCGAGGCTGAGCCGGGCGGCGACTCCCGAGGCCTCGCAGATGTTCAGCAGATGGCCGGCCAGGCCGAAGCCGGTGACATCGGTCATCGCATGCGCCTTGCGCAGTCGCCGCGCCGCGTCGCCCTGCGGCCGGCACATCTGGGCATAGGCCGCCGCGATCCAGTCGCCGCGCGCCGCCCCCAGCATCTCGGCCGCCATCAGCACGCCGCTGCCGATCGGCTTGGTCAGGACCAGCGCGTCGCCCGGCCGGGCGCCGGCCAGGGTGATCGGGCTGCGCTCCAAAAGTCCGGTGAGGGTGAAGCCGATGGTCAGCTCGTCGCCCATCGAACTGTGGCCGCCGGCGATCTGGGCGCCCTCGGCCCGCAGCACGGCGTCGGCGGTGGCCATGATCTCGGTCAGGGTGCGTTGCTGCAGCGCCGGGGTCATCCGCGGCAGGATCAGCGACACCGTGGCGGCCTGCGGCCGGGCCCCCATCGCCCAGATGTCGCCGAGCGCATGGACGGCGGCGATCCGGGTCATCGTCACCGGGTCCTCGCAGAACGCGCGCAGGTGGTCGGTGGTCAGCACCTGCCGCACCTCGCCCGCCTCGCCCATGGTCAGCAGCGCGGCATCGTCGCCGGGCAGCGGCGCGATATCGGGCCGGGTGCCGGCCGGCAGGGTCGACAGCGCCGCCCGCAGCGCTCCGCGCCCCAGCTTGGCGCCGCAGCCGCCGCAGAGCGGCTTGTCGCCGGGCAGCTCGGCGAAGCCGGCGGCGCGCAGGGGCGGCG
>JBFXGQ010000343.1:0-5527 GCA_050177915.1 Pseudodonghicola sp.
CGGTCTCGCGGGCCGTGTTTCGATTCCGTTAGATACGGCGTGACGTGCGTTTAGGCCGGGGCCTGCGCCTTGTCCAACCCTAATTCCGATGAGCGGGCGAAAATACTGCGATTCAGCGCCGGCGCACGCGGTTTTTCCCGGTTTCCCCCGGCCGCGCGGCCGGGGGCGCGGCGACCTCGGGGCAGGGGGGATCAGCTGCCGCCTTTCAGCGCGTCGCGCAGCCCCGCCAGCCCGGCAAAGGGCCGGGTGTCCTCGTCCCGCATCGGCGTGCGGCCCGGTTCGGCATAGACCGCCTCGCCCAGTTCGACCCCCTCGGCGCGGGGATAGAGCGGCAGCGCCAGCGCCAGCGCCTCGGCCATCACCGCATCGAGATCGATGATGGCGCCGAGCGGTTCGATGCTGTCATCCTCGGGCATTTCCACCTCGGCGCCCTCGGGATCGGCCAGACCGGCGACGAACAGCCGGCGCACCGGCACGTCGATGCGGCTGGTCACCGGCTCAAGCGTGACGACGCAGGGCTGCACCACGGTGGCGCCCAGCTGGGCCTCGAGCAGCCAGTCGCGCCGGCCCCGGGCCTGGAGACGGCCGCTGAATCGCAGCTTGCGCAGGGCGCTCAGCCCCAGTTCCTGCGCCAGCGCGGCGCGGGCCTCGGCGTCGGGGGCCAGATCGAAGGGCGTGGGGGCGGTCTGGGGCAGCTCGGCCACCCGCAGGGCATGGGAGTCGGTCATCGCGGTCGGGTGCTTTCTTTTCGTTGAGCTTACGCAATCTTGAACCATAGGCCCAGTTTATATAATCGGAAGGGCAGGCGCATTAAAGCCAAGGCGAGAGGGCAGTCATGACCGCATTCGTACCAAAGCTCAGAACGGGTCTGCGTGCAGCCGTCCTGGGGGTTGCACTGCTGGCCATGACCGGCTGCGTGGCGATCTATCGCAACCACGGCTACGTGCCCCCCGAGGACGAGCTGGACGCGATCAAGGTCGGCGTCGCCACCCGTGACAGCGTGCTTGAAACGGTGGGGCCGCCCAGTTCGTCGGGCGTGCTGAAGGAGAGCGGCTATTACTACGTCGCCACCCGCATGCGGCACTACGGCGCCACCGCGCCCAAGGTCATCTCGCGCGAGGTGGTGGCGATCAACTTCGACCAGCGCGGCGTGGTGCGCGGCATCGAGCGCTACGGGCTGGAGGACGGCAAGGTGATTCCGCTGCAGCGCCGGGTGACCAGCTCCAGCGTCGAGGACAAGACCTTCCTGCGGCAGCTGCTGGGCAACCTCGGCCGGTTCTCTCCGAACAGCGCGCTGAACTGATCGCAGCGGCCCCGACGGCAGCCGGACCGGGGCTGCCGCCGGCGCGTCACCGCGCTGTCATATCTTGTGTGCTAAGGGCCGCGCGATTACCTTTCCCATCGTCAGGTTGCGGAGGACGCCATGCCCCTTTTGACCAAAGGCCGATACCGCGCGCGCCTCGCCGAAACCGCGCAGGACATCGCCGATGCGCAGGCGCTGCGCACGCTGGCCTTCCGCACCCCGGCCCCCGACCGCGACGCCTTCGACGACATCTGCAGCCATATCCTGGTGCACGAGACCCGCGGCGGCGCGCTGGTCTGCTGTTTCCGCATGCTGGTGCTGGAGGGCGGCAGCGATCTGGCGCGCAGCTATTCGGCCCAGTTCTACGAGCTCGACGGGCTGACCAGCTTCGAGGGCCGGATGGTCGAGATGGGCCGCTTCTGCATCCACCCGGACTGGCACGACCCCGACATCCTGCGGGTGGCCTGGGGGGCGATGACCCGTTTCGTCGACCAGAACGACATCGCCATGCTGTTCGGCTGCTCCTCCTTCGCCGGGACCGAAACGGCGGAATACCTCGATGCCTTCGCCATGCTGAAGCACCGCCATCTGGGGCCGAAACGCTGGCTGCCGCGGGTCAAGGCGCCGGATGTCTTCCGCTTTGCCGCGCGGCTCAGGCGCAAGCCCGACGCCAAGAAGGCGATGCTGCGGATGCCGCCCCTGCTGCGCACCTATCTGCTGATGGGCGGCTGGGTCAGCGATCACGCTGTGGTGGACCGGCAGCTGAACACGCTGCATGTCTTCACCGGGCTTGAGATCGGGGCGATTCCCCCGGCCCGCAAACGGCTGCTCAGGGCGGTGGCGGGGTGATCTGAGTATTTGAGGCGAGAAGAAGCGGGCAGGCCGCGCCCGGGCCCCGCCCGGCGGCGCCTGTGGCACCGCTGCGAGAGATTGACGGCGATTGACGGCGCGCGCGGGCGCGGATAGCTGGCTCTCATGGCACGTATACCCCTTCTTCAGCTCAATGGCATCTCCCTCACCTTCGGGGGCGAGCCGGTGTTTTCAGATCTCGATCTGGTGGTGCAGCCGGGCGACCGGCTGGCGCTGGTCGGGCGCAACGGGTCGGGCAAGTCCACCCTGATGAAGGTGATGGCCGGGCTGGTCGAACCCGACGCCGGCGAGGTGGTCGTGGGCCCCGGCGTCTCGGTCGGCTATATGGAGCAGGACCCGGATCTGTCGGGCTTCGCCACGCTGGGCGATTTCGCCGCCGCCGCGCTGGCGCCGGGGGATCTCTATAAGGTCGAGCGCGCCGGCGAGGGGCTGAAGTTCGACCCCGCGCGGCCGGTCGAGACCGCCTCGGGCGGCGAGCGGCGGCGCGCCGCGCTGGCGCGGCTGATGGCCGAGGCGCCGGAGCTGATGCTGCTGGACGAGCCGACCAACCATCTGGATATCGAGGCGATCGGCTGGCTGGAGCGCGAGCTGCTGGCGACCCGCGCCGGCTATGTGCTGATCAGCCACGACCGGGCGTTCCTGCGCAACCTGACGCGGGCCACGCTGTGGATCGACCGCGGCCAGGTGCGGCGGCAGGAGAAGGGGTTCGAGCATTTCGAGGCCTGGCGCGACACCGTCTGGGACGAGGAGGACATGCAGCGTCACAAGCTGGACCGGCTGATCAAGTCCGAGGGCCGCTGGGCGGTGGAAGGCATCAGCGCCCGGCGCAAGCGCAACCAGGGCCGGGTGCGGGCACTGCAGGCGCTCAGGGCCGAGCGCGCCAGCCAGATCAAGCGTCAGGGCAGCGCCGGCATGGCGCTGGAGGCAGGCCCGAAATCGGGTCGCAAGGTCATCGAGGCCGACCATATTTCAAAGGCTTACGGCGACAAGGTGATCCTGCGCGACTTCTCGATCCGGATCCAGCGCGGCGACCGGGTGGCCTTTGTCGGCCCCAACGGTGCCGGCAAGACGACGCTGCTGAAGCTGCTGCTGGGCGAGATCCAGCCGGACAGCGGCAGCGTGAGCCTGGGCACCAATCTGGAGATCGCGGTGTTTGATCAGGCCCGCGCCCAGCTGGACCCCGAGGCGACGCTGTGGGAGAGCCTGACCGGCGATCCGGCGATGCGGATTGCCGGCAAGGCCGATCAGGTGATGGTGCGCGGGGTGCCCAAGCATGTGGTGGGCTATCTCAAGGAATTCCTGTTCGACGAACGTCAGGCGCGGGCGCCGGTGCGCTCTCTCTCGGGCGGCGAGAAGGCGCGGCTGCTGCTGGCGCGGCTGATGGCGCAGACCTCGAATCTCCTGGTGCTGGACGAACCGACCAACGATCTCGATGTCGAGACGCTGGATCTGTTGCAGGAACTGCTGGACGATTACGACGGCACCGTGCTTCTGGTCAGCCACGACCGCGATTTCCTCGACCGGGTGGCGGCGACCACGGTGGCGATGGAGGGCGACGGCAAGGCGACCATCTATGCCGGCGGCTGGTCCGACTATCAGAAGCAGCGGCCTGAGGCGGTGGCGGAAAAGGCTGAAAAACCGAAGGAATCCAAGTCGAAGGTGAAGCAGGAGGCGAAGCCGAAAACAGGGCTCTCCTTTACCGAGAAGCATCGGCTGGAGGCCTTGCCGGCCGAGATCGAGCGGCTGGAGGCGGAGATCGCCAAACTGGTGGAACTGCTGGCCGATCCTGAGCTTTATTCCCGCGAGCCGGTGAAGTTCCAGAAGGCCACCGAGGCGCTGACGCAGCGGCAGGAAAAGCTGTCGGCCTCGGAAATGGAATGGCTGGAGCTGGAAGAGAAGGCCTCGGGCGGCTGAGGCCGGGGCGCTAGTTTCGGGCGAGACGGCGGGCGGCCAGCAGCGCGGCGGTGACGAGCGCAAAGCCCGCGCCGGCGAGGAAGGTCGCCTCAGGCCCCAGCCGGTCCCAGAGCAGGCCTGCGATGACGCTGGCGGCCAGCATGGCGACGCCGGTGGCGGAGTTGAACAGGCCAAAGGCCGATCCGCGCAACGCCTCTGGCGCGTGCTGCGCCACCAGTTTCGACAGCAGTCCCTGGGTCAGCGCCATATGCACGCCCCAGAGGCCGATGCCGGCAAAATTCCACCAGAGGCCCGGCGCGAAGGCCAGAACCAGATCGGCGCCGATCAGCGCCGCCAGACCCCAGAGCAGCAGCACCGTCGGCGAGGCGCTGTCGGACCAGGCGCCGGCGGGATAGGCGCCCAGCGAATAGACGACGTTCATCGTCACCAGCACCAGCGGCGCCAGGACCAGCGGCAGCCCCTCGTCATGCGCCTTGAGCACCAGAAACGCCTCGCTGAACCGGGCGAGGGTGAACAGCACGCCGATCAGCACGACGCCCCAGAACGGCCGGCCGAACCGGCGGATGTCGGCCAGCCGGATCGGCGGCGCGGCGCGCGGCGCCTGCGGTCCGGCGGCGCGATCCTCGACCCCCAGCAGGACACAGGCCACCGCCAGCAGGCCGGGCAGGATGGCGAACCAGAACACCGCGCGCATGTTGTCGGCGAAAAGCGCCATCAGCGCGATCGCCAGCAGCGGCCCGATAAAGGCGCCGGCGGTGTCCAGCCCCTGGCGCAGCCCGTAGGCGCGGCCGCGGATCTCGGGCGGCACCACGTCGGCGATCAGCGCATCGCGCGGCGCGCCGCGGATGCCCTTGCCGATGCGGTCGGCGAAGCGCGCGGCGAAGACGGTGACAGGGGCGCCGGCCAGCGCGAAGAAGGGTTTCGACAGCGCCCCCATGCCATAGCCCAGCAGGATCAGCGGCTTGCGCCGTCCGATCCGGTCCGAGACATAGCCGGAGAAGACCTTGACCATCGCGGCGGTCGATTCCGCGATCCCCTCGATCACCCCGACCAGCGCCACGCTGGCGCCCAATGTGGTGGTCAGGAACAGCGGCAGCAGCGCGTGGATCATCTCGGACGAGATGTCCATGAACAGGCTGACAAGGCCGAGCGCCCAGATGGTCCGGGGGATGGCGGGACGGGGGTGGGACCTGCGGTCTGCCTGTTCGGTCATCCGGAAACCTCGCTGGGTCCGTTCGCCTCTGGCGGCAGCATAGGCCGGCGCGGCCGGGGGTGGCAAGCGCCGGGGGGGGGGCGGTGCGGGGGGCGGGGCGTCAATTGCCCGTGAAGAGAGCCGGGCGCCGGAACGATCGTCCCGGCGCCCGGCGGTATTCTGCGGCCGCCCGCGGGCGGCGCGTCGCTCAGCGCATCCGCAGGGCGCCGTCGATGCGGATCACCTCA
>JBFXGQ010000344.1:0-5513 GCA_050177915.1 Pseudodonghicola sp.
TCGATCGCCCCGGAAGCCCAGAGGGTCGCGGCCTCTGCCAGTTCACGTTTGCCGCCCGGGAAATGATGATAGAGCGATCCCTTCGGCAGCTCTGCCACCGTCAAGATCTCGCTCACCCCGACACCAGCATAACCCCGGCGCCGGAACAGGCCCGAGGCGGCACGGATCAGTCGGTCGCGGCTCGAAGAGTCATCCATAAGTTGGATATAGACTCCCTAGACCGATTGGTCTAGCTCTTGCCCTAGACCAATCGGTCTAGGAGTTAGCATGATTCAGCCCCCACAACTCTCAGATGGACAACCGATTGAAATCGAGGCGGAAGGCGCGGTGCTGGCCGCGCGTTTCTATGGCGCCGAGGGGTCGCCGCGCGCGCATCTGGTGCTCCACGGCGCCACTGGCGTGCCGCAACGCTACTACAGGGGGTTTGCACAATGGGCCTCAGCGCAGGGCATCGGCGTGCTGACCTACGATTATCGCGACTTCGGCGCCTCGGCCCGTGGTCCGATGCGTGCGAGCGGGGCGACGATGGCCGACTGGGGCATAAGAGACCAGTTGGCAGCCGACCGCAAACTGGCCGAACTGGCGCCCGACGGGCCGCTGTGGCTGCTGGGGCATTCGCTGGGCGGATTGACGCTGGGGTTTCGCGGATATGATCCGCGTTTCGAGAAGATCACGACTATAGGCTCTGGCTTCGCTCATGTCGGAGACCATCCTTGGAGCTATCGCCCCCTCGCGCTCGCCTTCTGGTATGGCCCGGGACCGATGGCCACCACGCTGGCGGGATATCTGCCAGGGCGACGCCTGCTGCTGGGAGCCGACCTGCCCGCCGGCGTCTACTGGCAATGGCGGCGATGGTGTACGCGACGTGACTTCTTCAACGGTGATATCGGCTCATCCTTGCCTGAACCAAGTTTCGACGGTATTTCCGCCGACCTTCGGCTGATCACCATGTCGGACGATGTCGTCGTTCCGCCCCCGGCAGTGCAACGCTATGCCGACGCTTTCCCTGCAGGGAAAGCCGCCTACCGGATGCTGCGCCCTGAAGAGTTCGGCCTGAATGCGCTGCAGCATATCGAAGTGATGTCGCCCCGCGCCGCCGCTGCCTGGCCGGCCATTCTGGGACTCGCCGATGAAGCCACGCCACTCGGGTGAGTCCGACCTAGTTTGACAAACCCTGGGCCAGGAACTCGGCCCAGATTCGCCGGCCGGCATCGTCAAAGCGTTTCGCCGCCGCGATGAAATCGTGCCGCGCCGTCTCGTCCGCCAGCGGGGCGGGCAGCATCGGGTCGAAGACGATCCTGCGGATCGCCTGATCGCCAAGCAGATAGCTTTCGCGTGCCGCCGTCTCCAGCGGCAGCGCCGCCGCCCTGTCCTGCCAGCGGTCCAGCCAATGATCGAGCTGCGCGACATCCTCGCGATAAGTTTCGGCCGCCTCCGTGTCCTGCCACAGGCGCAGCGCCCGCGCCTGACGCCGGGCGTCGAAATCGCTCGCCCCGAACACCGCCGCCTCGGAGCTCAGCCCCAGCCCGGTCAGACGGTCGCGCACCGCCGCCACCCCGCCGCGGAAATTGTCGGGCCGCAGGAACAGCCCGCTGCCGAGCTCGCGCATCCCCAGCATCGACAGCGCCCGTTCGCGGGTCCGCAGTACCTTGCGGTCGCTGCGCGGCAGCCCGCCGGTCGCGGCGGCGACCCAGCCGCCGGTCCAGCCGGTCAGCCGGTCTTCCGCCTGCCGCCAGGCCGCCACATCGGCGCCAAGCTGCCGTCCCTTCGGCCCCAGCCGGTAGAGGCCGCGCTCGACCGCCTCGACCCGCTCGGCCTGCGCCAGCCGGGCCAGTGCCACCCGCACGCTGTTGTCGGAGATGCCGAACAGCGCCCCGGCCCGCACCGCCTCGGCCACCGACAGCCTGCCGGTCTCGGCGACGGCGAGCAGCCTGAGGATCAGCGACCGGGCGTTTGCCGGCTCAATATTACACAGATTGACGTGTTTTGATTCCATGAGTAATAAATCTTATATCGGCTCACCGGTAGGCGCGAGGAGGAAACATGTCGATCACCGCTCAGTTCATGACGCATGAAGTGCAGAATCAACCCGAAGTGCTCAAGGATTACAATGCCTGGGAAACCGACACGGTGCTCCGCACGGCGGTGGAGCGCGAAGGCGCCGCCTGGGCGGCGGACCACCTCAGCGACTATGGCGCGCTGACCGGCGGCGCGCTGGTCGACCTGGGCTTCAAGGCCAACGAGAACCGGCCCAAGCTGCGCGCCTTCGACCGCTACGGCCGCCGGATCGACGAGGTGGAGTTTCACCCTGCCTATCACGACCTGATGGCCGCCTCGATGCAATACGGGATGAACGGCTTCGCCTGGCGCAACGCCAACCGCGCCGGCGCCCATGTGGCGCGCGCGGCGGTGATGTATCTGGGCGCGCAGGCCGATGCCGGCACCGGCTGCCCCATGTCGATGACCTATGCCGCGATCCCGGCGTTGCGCCACGCCCCCGAGCTGGCCGAGAAATGGATCCCCAAGCTAATCTCGTCGGAATACGATCCGCGCAGCCTTCCGATGGAGGAGAAGAAGGGCTGCACCATCGGCATGGGCATGACCGAGAAACAGGGCGGGTCGGACGTGCGCGCCAACACCACACGGGCGGTCCGGCAGGACGACGGCAGCTACGAGATCATCGGCCATAAGTGGTTCTTCTCGGCGCCGATGTGCGACGCGCATCTGGTGCTGGCGCAGGCCGAGGGCGGGCTGAGCTGCTTCCTGATCCCGCGCATCCTGCCCGATGGCAGCCGCAATGCGGTCGAGGTGCAGCGGCTGAAGGACAAGCTGGGCGACTGGTCCAACGCCTCGTCCGAGGTGGAATTCCAGGGCGCCCGCGGCGCGCTGGTGGGCGAAGAGGGGCGCGGCATCGCCACGATCATCGAGATGGTGGCGCTGACCCGGCTCGACTGCATGATCGGCTCTTCGGCGCAGATGCGCCAGGCGCTGGTGCAGGCGCTGCACCACACCCGGCAGCGCCGCGCCTTCGGCAAGCTGCTGATCGACCAGCCGCTGATGCGCAACGTGCTGGCCGATCTGGCGCTGGAGAGCGAGGCGGCGATCTCGCTGACCCTGCGGGTGGCCCGCGCCATCGACGCCTCCAGCCGCGACCCGCAGGAGGCCGCCTTTGCCCGCATCGCCACCGCGATCGGCAAATACTGGATCTGCAAGCGCACGCCGCCGATGGTGAACGAGGCGCAGGAATGCCTGGGCGGCATCGGCTATGTCGAGGAAACCATGATGCCGCGGCTCTACCGCCAGGCGCCGCTCAACTCGATCTGGGAGGGCAGCGGCAACGTGCAGTGCCTCGACGTGCTGCGCGCCCTGCGCAAGGAGCCCGAGACGCGCGACGCGCTGTTCGCCGAACTGCTGAGCGCCAGGGGCCGGAACGGCCATTACGACGCCGAGCTGGGCCGGCTGTCGCAGGCCTTTGAGGATCTGGAGACGCTGGAATTCCGCAGCCGTCATATCGTCGAGCGGGCCGCGCTGATGCTGCAGGCCTCGATCTTCCTGAAGACCGGCGACGAGGCCACCGCCGCTGCCTTCTGCCGCTCGCGACTGGGCGGCGAGCATGGGCTGGCCTTCGGCACGCTCGGCCCGGACGCGCCGGTCGCGGCGCTGATCGACCGCGCCTTGGTCGACGCCTGACCACAGTCTGACCGAGAGCCGGACGTCTGCGCCGGCCCTTTCCTTTCGCCCCAGCTTTGC
The DNA here is from genome assembly GCA_050177915.1 of Pseudodonghicola sp. Lineage (GTDB taxonomy): Bacteria > Pseudomonadota > Alphaproteobacteria > Rhodobacterales > Rhodobacteraceae > Pseudodonghicola. The sequence continues at coordinate 3,751 of JBFXGQ010000344.1, forward strand.
CGTCATCCCGGGAGGAGACATATGACCTATAATCTCGGCGAGATGCTCGCCCATCGCGCCTATCTCGCACCGCGGCACGAAGGCTTCATCGGCCCAGACTACCGCTACAGCTATGCCGAGGTGAACCAGCGCTGCGATCGGCTGGCCGCCTGGCTGCACCGGCAGGGCATCGCCTCGGGCGACCGCGTCGCCGTCTACGGCAAGAACACCGAGGCGCTGGCCACCACGATCTTCGCCACCGCCAAGGCCGATGGCATCACCGTGGTGCTGAACTGGCGGCTGCAGGTCGAGGAGTTGGTCTATATCCTGAACGACAGCGGCGCGCGCGTCCTGTTCTACGACGCCGCCTTCGCGCCGATGGTCGAAGAGCTGCGCCAGCGGACCGGGCTCGAGATTTTCATCCGCCACGGCGGCACCGGCAGCGACCCCGATTATGCCGAAATCGTCGCCGACGACAGCCTGCCTCCCTGTCCGCGGGCCGAGCGGCGCGGCGGCGATACCGCAATCATCATGTATACCTCGGGCACCACCGGCCGGCCCAAGGGGGCGATGCTGACGCATGACAACTTCCTCGCCGCCGGGCACGGGACGTCCTCGACCATCGACTGGCTGGACAGCCACCGCTTCCTGCTGGTGGCGCCGATCTTCCATATCGGCGGGCTGATGCCGCTGACCACCTCGGTCCAGAAAGGGACCACGGTCTATTTCCTGCCGGATTTCGACCCGGTGGCGGTGTGGCAGGTGATCGCGCGCGAGCGCATCACCACGATGATGTCGGTGCCGGCGATGCTGGGCGCCATGCTGGCGATCGCCGCCAAGACCGAGGTGGACGCCTCCAGCCTGATCAACATCACCTGCGGCGCCTCGGTGGTGCCCGAGGCGATGATCGCCGCCTGCGCCGAAATGGGCGTCAGCGTCCAGCAGGTCTACGGGCTGACCGAGGTGACCGGCGCGCTCACCTTCTGGAAGGCGGCGATGGATCCGACGAAATCCGCCTCGCACGGCAAGCCGGCCTTCCTGAACGAGGTGATGATCGCCGATCTGGAGACCGGCAGGCCCGCCCCGGCCGGCATGCACGGCGAGGTGATGGCGCGCGGCGCGGTGGTCTTCGCCGGCTACTGGAACAATGCCGACGCGACCAATTCCGCCATTCGCGACGGCTGGTTCGCCACCGGCGATGTCGGCTACTTCGACACCGACGGCTTCCTCTACCTGGTCGACTGGCTGAAGGACATGATCATCTCGGGCGGCGAGAACATCTATCCCGCCGAGGTCGAAAAGGTGATCCTGGCCCATGGCGGCGTTGCCGAGGTCTCGGTGGTCGGCCGGCCGGACGAGAGATGGGGCGAGGTGCCGGTCGCCTTCGTGGTGCGCGCGCCCGATGCCCATGTGCAGGAACAGGACATCATCGACGATTGCCGCAGTCATCTGGCGCATTTCAAATGCCCCAAGACGGTCGTCTTCCTCGACGCCCTGCCGCGCAACGGCATCGGCAAGATCCTGAAGGCCGATCTGCGCGAGATGGCGAAGGCGGACCTGACCATCGCCTGAGATCTTGGAAAGGGCGGGCCGTCACCGCCCCTTCTTCCGCCCCGGCGTCCGCGATCAAACGGCCAGCCCGAGCTGAAGCTGGATCGGTCCGACATCGGAAGGCTCGACCATGTGCATGCTGGCCGGCGGCGTCGGCCGCAGGCGCAGCATCACATCAGATCATATGCTGTCCAGCCATAGCCCCGGTTGGAACACGAAAGCGGAAGGCATCA
>JBFXGQ010000345.1:0-5494 GCA_050177915.1 Pseudodonghicola sp.
CGGGTTGCGCGGGCCGGAGTTCGGCGCGCAGGTCTTCGGCGCCATCGCCCGGGTGCGCGGCACCGTGGTGCCGGATCTGATCCCGCAGCTGCGCCTCGAGACCCATATGCTGGACGATTACGCCGCCCTGCCGCAGCGGCTGGCCGACTGGGGCGTGCCCTATGTGGTGTTCAACGACCATCTGGAGCACGAGCGGCTGGCGGCGGGGCGCAAGCCGCCGCGGCTGACCGGACAGGCGCTGAAGGCCGGGCGCAATCCCGAGCGGCATTTCGAGATGCTGCTGGAGCTGCACCGCTGCAGCGCCGAGGTGCCGGCGGCGCTGGATGCGCTGTGCGCGCGGCTGGCGGCGCAGGGGCTGCGGATGGGCAGCCATGACGATCATGACGCGCAGGCCCGCGCCGACTGGCGCGCGCGCGGCGTGCGGATCAGCGAATTCCCCGAGACGCTGGAGGCGGCCGAGGCAGCGCGGGCGGCGGGCGATGCCATCATCATGGGGGCGCCCAATCTGGTCCGCGGCGGCTCGCACAAGGGCAATGTCAGCGCGCTGGATCTGGTGGCGATGGGGCTTTGCGATGCGCTGGCCTCGGATTACCACTACCCCTCGCCGCGCCGCGCGGCGCTGATGCTGGCGCGGACCGGCGTGCTGTCCTGCGAGGCGGCCTGGGATCTGGTCGCGGCCGGGCCGGCGCGGCTGCTGGGGCTGGACGATCGCGGCACGCTTGCCCCCGGCAAGCGGGCCGACCTGCTGGTGCTGGAGGAGGCGAGCGACCGTGTCGGCGCCGTCTTCGCCGGCGGCCAGGTCGCCTATATGGCCGGCGCGGTGGCGGCGCGTTTCCTGGGCTGAACGGGCCCGGACGGGCCCGTGCCTCCGGCGGGAGTATTTGGGGCGAGAAGAAGCGGTGGCGGCGGCGCCCGGCGGGGCGGGGCGCCGCGCGCAGATCGGATCAGCGGTCCGGGCGGATCACCCGGTTCACATGGCCCATCTTGCGGCCCGGCTTGACCTCGGCCTTGCCATAGAGGTGCAGCGCGGTATCGGCCTGGCGGGCCAGCTCCGGCACCCGGTCCATGTCGTCGCCGATCAGGTTCTCCATCACCACGTCGGAATGGCGCTGGCCGTCGCCGAGCGGCCAGCCGGCCACGGCGCGGATATGCTGTTCGAACTGGTCGACCGCGCAGCCGTTCTGGGTCCAGTGGCCGGAGTTGTGCACCCGCGGCGCGATCTCGTTGACCACGAGGCCGGTGGGCGTCACGAAGAGCTCCACCCCCATCACGCCGACATAATCCAGCGCGTTGAGGATCCTGCTGGCCAGCAGCACCGCGTCGGTGCGCTGCGCGCTGCTGAGACGGGCAGGCACGGTGGTGGTGCGCAGGATGCCGGCCTCGTGCAGGTTCTCGCCGGGATCGAAACAGGCGACCTCGCCACTCAGCCCGCGGGCGGCGATCACCGAGATCTCATGGCTGAAGCTGACGAAGCCCTCGAGGATCGCCGGTGCGCCGGCCATGTCGGCCAGCGCCTGTTCGGCATCGGCGTCCGCCATGATGCGCGCCTGCCCCTTGCCGTCATAGCCGAAGCGGCGAGTCTTCAGGATCGCCGGCACGCCGATCTCGTCCAGCGCCTCGGCCAGATCGACGGCGTCATCGACGGCGGCGAAGGGGGCGGTGCGCAGGCCGAGCTCGGACAGGAAGGCCTTTTCCACCAGCCGGTCCTGGCTGACCTTCAGCGCCTTGCGGCCGGGGCGGATCGGGCGCAGCGGTTCCAGCAGGTCGAGCGCCGCGGTCGGAATGTTCTCGAACTCATAGGTGATCACGTCGACGGTTTCGGCGAAGGCGGTCAGCGCCGCGGCATCGTCGTAATCGGCGGTGGTCACCTGGGCGGCCACCTGACCAGCGGGCGGGTTGGCGCCGGGCTCGAAGATATGGGTGGAAAAGCCCAGGCGGCTTGCCGCCACCGACAGCATGCGGCCCAGCTGGCCGCCGCCGAGGATGCCGATCACGGCGCCGGGGGCGAGCGGTTCACTCATCGACCGGGGCCTCCGGGATCGAGGCCGACAGCGCCGCGCGCCAGTCGTCCAGCCGCCGGGCGAGGTCGGCGTCCTGCAGCGCCAGGATGCCCGCGGCCATCAGCCCGGCATTGGCGGCGCCGGCGGCGCCGATCGCCATGGTGGCGACCGGATAGCCCTTGGGCATCTGCACGATGGAATAGAGCGAATCGACGCCCGAGAGCGCCCGGGTCTGCACCGGCACGCCGATCACCGGCACCCGGGTCTTGGACGCCATCATGCCGGGCAGATGCGCCGCCCCGCCGGCGCCGGCGATGATCACCTGCAGCCCGCGCCCGACCGCGGCCTTGCCATAGTCCCACAGCCGGTCCGGCGTGCGATGCGCCGAGACGATCCGCGCCTCATATGCAATGCCCAGAGTGTCGAGGATGTCGGCGGCTTCCTTCATGGTCGGCCAGTCGGACTGGCTGCCCATGATGATGCCCACGGAAGGATTGGCCATGTATCGCGCCCCTTGCTGCGCCTGTGCTGCGAAAGAGCGCGCACTATAGCCAAATCGTTGCCTCAGGCAATGCGGCACGCGGAGGATCGGCGGCGCCCGGTCTGCGGCGGCGGCTCAGGCGATGATGTCGGGGGTCAGGCGATCCTCGATCAGCGCGATGCGGTCCTTGAGCCGCAGCTTTTGCTTTTTCAGGCGCTGAATGGTCAGCTGATCGCCGGTTCCCCGGTCGACCAGGGCGATGATGGCCTCGTCCAGATCGCGGTGCTGGCGGCGGAACACGGCCAGTTCGACGCGCAGCACCTCATCGGTTTTCATCGAGATGTCGGTCGGGGCGTTCATGGCGACTCACTCACACTTGGCTTGGCGGCTGGGTTGCAGAATACGATGTTGCGCCGTTTTCGCCTAGACCTTGTTAAACCACGGCATTCTGCCCATATTCTGTTTTGCGCGGCAGCCTGCGGGGGCCGTGCGAACCGTCGCTTTGGTGAAAAAGGACGAACAAGACGTGTAGAAACTTACCCTGGGCTCCTATCCCCATCTTCTGGGGTTCGAGCAGCTGGAACGCCTGCTGGAACGCTCGGCCAAATCGGGCAACGAAGGCTATCCGCCGTATAATATCGAACAGACTTCCGATTATTCCTATCGCATCACGCTGGCCGTCGCCGGTTTTGCCGAGGATGATCTGTCCATCACCGTCGAGGACCGCCAGCTGGTGATCCGCGGTCGTCAGAGCGACGACAGCGAAGGGCGCGTGTTTCTGCATCGCGGCATCGCCAGCCGCCAGTTCCAGCGCATGTTCGTGCTGGCCGACGGGGTGGATGTGGGCGAAGCGGTGATGGAGAACGGTCTGCTGCATGTGGACCTGACCCGAGCCAGACCGGAAACCGTCGTGCAGACCATCAACATCAGAAAGGGGTAATGCACATGAACACGCCTTTTGATTTCAATCAGGATGGCCGCCGGATCGTTTACGTGAAGGAGGTCAATGTCGCCGACCTGCCGGCCGAGGTTCAGGCCGGGGCAGGGGGCCGCGATCACCTCTATGCGGTGCATGATGCCGAAGGGCAGCAGCTGGCACTGGTCGCCGACCGCCGTCTCGCCTTCATTCTGGCGCGCCAGAACGATTTCGAGCCGGTAACGGTGCATTGAGCCGCTATCCTTTCGACTGGGTCGATGCCTTCACGACCCGCGCCTTTGGCGGCAACGGCTGTGTCGTTGTCCATGGCGCCGATGATCTTGAGGTCACGGACCGGCTGGCGCTGGTCCGTGAAACCTCGCTGTCGGAATGCGCCTTCGTGGTCGCCTCGCAGGTGGCCGATTTCGGGGCGCGCTACTATCTCGCCGACAAGGAAATCCTGATGGCGGGCCATCCGACCGTGGCGACCGTGGTGTCGCTGGTCGACCGCGGGCTGGTGCCGCTGACCGACGGGCGGGCCGAATTCACGCTGGAGGTCGGCGCCGGCGTGCTGCCGATCACGGTGGAGCGGCGGGCCGAGGGGGTGCAGGTGGTGATGACCCAGGCCGCCCCGCAGTTCGGCCGCACCATCGACCCGGCGGCGATCGCGGCCATGATGTCGCTGGAGGTGTCGGACATTCTCGGCACGCCGCAGGTGGTCTCGACCGGCACGCCGTTCTGCATCGCCCTGCTGCGGGACAAGGCGGCGCTGCGGCGCGCCAGGCTGGATGTGGCGCGTTTTCACGAGATGAACCCGCCGGGCACCGCGCGGGCCGATATGATCGAGCCGTTTCTGGTGACGCTGGGCGGGGAAACCGCCGCCGGCGACACCTTTTCCCGTTTGCTGCTGCCGCCGCCGATGCCGGCAGAGGATCCCTTCACCGGATCGGCCACCGGCTGCATGGCGGGCTATCTGTGGCACCACGGGCTGATCGAGGCGCCGCAGTTCGTCGCTGAACAGGGCCATTGGATCGGCCGTCCCGGCCGTGCCGAGGTCGAGGTGCTGGGTCCGCCCGCGGCCCCCACCGGCGTGCGCGTCGGAGGCCAGGGCTATGTGCTGATGCGCGGAGAGCTCGACCTTCCGCATGGCTGAGTGCTATGCGGCGGCGCATCACAGAGCCGGAAGACCCCAGGATGACTGACCCCGCTATCGCGATTCTGCCCTATGGCCGCCGCCTGGGGGGCCGGCTGGCCCGCCTGCCGGTCGAGGCGCTGATCTGGCCGCTGGGCTGCCCCGAACGGCTGCGCGGCGCGCAGGTGGGCGATATGACCCGCGACGATCACCTGCTGGTCTATCCCCGCACCGACATCCATTTCCGCATCAACACCGGCACCCGCGCGCGGATCTCGCTGATTATGGCGGAGCCGGCGGTGATCCACGGCCGCCACCTGCGCCTGCTGCGGCTGAGCTGGCGGCGCTTCCACCGTATCCTCACCTTCAACGAGGAATTGCTCAATGCGGTACCCAATGCGGTGTTGTTTCCGCTGGGCACCACCTGGGTGCCGGAGTGGCGCGAGCTGACCTTTGCCAAGACCGCGATGTGTTCGCTGATCGCCTCGGAAAAGCGCGATTCCCAGGGCCACAAGCTGCGCCACGCGATGGTGGACTGGGTGCGCAGCAGCAGTCAGGACGTGGCGGTGATGGGGCGCGGCTATACCCCCTTCGCGGCGAAGGCCGACGGGCTCGCCCCCTATCGCTATTCCATCGTGATCGAGAATGTGCGCGAGACGAATTATTTCTCGGAAAAGCTGGTGGATGCGGTGCTGTGCAACACGGTGCCGATTTACTGGGGTTGCCCCAATCTGGAGCGGTTCATGAACCCCGAGGGGATCATCCGCTGCGACAGCGAGGCCGAGATGCGCCGCGCGGTGGCCGCCATGTCCGAGGCGGATTTCGCGGCGCGCCTGCCGCATCTGCGCCGCCTGCAGGGCGAACTGGAGCCCTATATCGACATCGAGAAGCGCGCCGCCCGGGCGATCCTGCAGAGTCTGCCGCAGGCCGGCGACCGCGCCGCGGCGGATGTGACGCTGTAGCGG
>JBFXGQ010000346.1:0-5484 GCA_050177915.1 Pseudodonghicola sp.
ACATGTTCGTAACGGTCGGCGTCGCGCTGCTGCGGCACCTGGCCCAGCCCGGCGGAGCGGCGGATGAAGGGTTCGTAGATATGTTTCCAGAAGGCGCGCGGATGCAGGAAGGTCTTGTAGTAGAACCCCGCCGGCAGGAACCGCGCCAGCGCCGAATTGACCGCGCCGACGTCGAACTCGAGACTGGGCCAGTGGTTCTGGCTCTGCGCGCTCAGCCCGTCGAAAAGCTCGGTGGTGGTGGCGCGCTGGTTCGGCTCGAACCGGGCGCCGAGGCCGAGGCCCACCAGCGCGTTCGGCTCCTCGGCGCCGCTCGCCACGGTGCCGCGCGGGCGGTGATACTTGAACGACCGGCCGACCAGCATCTGATCGTTGGCCAAGAGCGCCGAGGCCAGCGTGTCGCCGGCATAGCCCTGCATCGGCCGGCCGTTGAAGGTGAAGGTCATCGGGCGCGAGCGGTCGATCAGGCGACCCTGGGTGGCGATGCGGGTGCTCATCCGGCGGACCTTTCGCTTGGGGCGCGGGACGCGATGTGAGTATTTGGGGCGAGAAGAAGGCTCATTCGGGGGCGCTCCACGACCAGCCGGGGCGGCGGGCGGCGATCGCCGCGCGGATCGCCTTGGGCGGTTCGGTCAGCTGGGCGGGATAGGTGCCGAAGACCTCCAGCGTCACGGTGCAGCGGGCGGCGTGGAACCACTTGCCGCAGCCATAGGCGTGGCGCCAGCGTTCGAAATGCACCCCCTTGGGGTTTTCCCGGGCGAAGAGGTAGTCGCGGAAGTCGTCATCCGAGGCGCCGGGGCCGAAGCGTTTGATATGCGCCTCGCCGCCGGGGGTGAATTCGGTCTCCTCGGCGGAGATGCCGCAATAGGGGCAGTGAAGGATTAGCATGTTTCCGCTCTATGTATTGAAAAACTGATGCAACTGAGCGCCGTAGCCCGACACGAGCGTCCCAGAGACTGCTAGGAGAACTTCCTGCCAGCCATATCCGCGACGCATCTCCTCGAACTCGGCGCGCAGACCTTTGAGATATTCACGATGTTTCTTTGTTGCTTCAAGTAGTGGCGGCGTCTTGACATCTATCATTCCAGAGTCGTCGGCGCGCTTTGGGATAAGCTCATTAACAATTGTTGCGGCTACCTCAACGCTGTCGCTGGTTGCCACAAGGGCAACGAAACACTCACCAACAACCCTTTCTGCCGCACCAAAGCTCTCAGAGAATCTGGCGAACCATCGTGCCCGTACGTAAAAGACGACAAAACCCAAAGAAACAACGAGTGAGCCTAGTCTGGAGAACTCGTCGCCTGTCCACATTATCCACGCCCAGAGCAGCGCACTACCTGCAGACACTACTGCCAGCCAAGGCAGCAATACGGTGACTAGCTTTCTCCGCCGCAATTGACGTTTCACGTCATTTAGGTCGATATCGACCACCGCTAACTCTGAAATATGCTTCAATGCGCCACCCCCGCCGCGACGCTCTCGTCGATGAACCGCCCCTCGGCGAAGCGGTCGAGCGAGAAGGCCTCGGCCAGCGGCGACTGGCCCCGGGCCATCAGCTCGGCAAAGGCCCAGCCGGAGCCGGGGATCGCCTTGAAGCCCCCCGTTCCCCAGCCACAGTTGACGAAGACCCCCTCGACCGGCGTTCTCGACAGGATCGGCGAGCGGTCGCCGGTCATGTCGACGATGCCGCCCCATTGCCGCAGCATCTTCAGTCGCGAGATGATCGGGAAGGTCTCGATCAGCGCCGCCAGCGTGTGTTCGATATGGTGGAAGCTGCCGCGCTGGGTGTAGTTGTTGAAGGCGTCGGTGCCGCCGCCGATCACCAGCTCGCCCTTGTCGGACTGCGACATGTAGCCGTGCACCGTATTGGCCATCACCACCACGTCGATGCAGGGCTTGATCGGCTCAGACACCAGCGCCTGCAGCGCCACGCTTTCCAGCGGCAGCCGGAAGCCCGCCATCTCGGCCAGCACGCCGGAGTGGCCGGCGACCACCAGCCCCAGCTTGTCGCAGCCGATGGCGCCCCTGGTGGTCTCGACCCCGACCACCCTGCCGCCGTCACGGCGCACGCCGGTGACCTCGCATTGCTGGATGATGTCGATCCCCATGGCGGAACAGGCCCGGGCATAGCCCCAGGCCACCGCATCGTGCCGCGCGGTGCCGCCGCGCGCCTGCCACAGCGCGCCCAGCACCGGATAGCGCGGCCCGTCGATATGGATGATCGGCACCAGCTCCTTGACCCGGGCGGGGCCGATCCATTCGGTCTGCACCCCCTGCAGCGCATTGGCATGCGCGGTGCGCTGATAGCCGCGGATCTCGGCTTGCGTCTGCGCCAGCATCAGCACGCCGCGCGGACTGAACATCACGTTGTAGTTCAGATCCTGGCTCAGATCCTCATAGAGCGCGCGGGCCTTCTCGTAGATCGCGGCGGAGGCATCCTGCAGGTAGTTCGACCGGATGATGGTGGTGTTGCGGCCGGTGTTGCCGCCGCCCAGCCAGCCCTTTTCCAGCACCGCCACATTGGTGATGCCGAAGTTCTTGCCGAGATAGTAAGCGGTGGCCAGCCCGTGGCCGCCGGCGCCGACGATGATCACGTCATAACGCGTCTTCGGCTCGGGCGCGCGCCAGGCCCGGCCCCAGCCTGTGTGATAGCTCAGCGCCTCACGGGCGACGGCGAAGGCGGAGTATCGTTTCATGGGCGAATCCGATCCCTATCTGTCTCAGGCCTCTATGCCTCCTGGGCCATGACGCCCCGCGACGCAAATCGCCGCAATAGGTCACAGTTGCGACATGTCGGCCTGTCGCGGCGTTTTGCCCTTTTTTCACCCGCCGGCGGGCTATAGATCAAGGCGAAACGGGAGAGCCCATGACATTCTGGATCATCACTTCTCTGATGGCGCTGGCCGCGGCGGCGCTGCTGGTTCTGGCGCTGATGCGCGCGGGCGGCCGGGCCGGACCCGCCGCCGCCTATGACCTGCAGGTCTATCGCGATCAGCTGAAGGAGGTCGACCGCGACCTGGCCCGCGGCGTGATCGGCGAGACCGACGCCGACCGCATCCGCGCCGAGGTGTCGCGCCGCATCCTGGCCGCCGATGCCGCGCTGCAGGGCGCCGGCGCCGGCACCGGCCAGCCGAAGGCGGTCACCGCCGTGGTGGCGGTGGCGCTGGCCGTTCTGGTGATCGGCGGCTCGGTGCTGGTCTATCGCGTGCTGGGGGTGCCGGGCTATGGCGACCTGGGGCTGCGGCAGCGGATCTCGATGGCCGAGGAGGCGCGCCGCGAGCGTCCCGGTCAGGCCGCCGCCGAGGCGCAGATGCCGGCGCAGGCCGACCCGCAGCTGGACGACAATTACCGCACCCTGATCGACCAGCTGCGCAGCACCGTCGCGGCGCGGCCCGACGATCTGCGCGGGCATGAGCTGCTGGCCCAGCACGAGGCCAACATCGGCCAGTTCAAGGCCGCCTATGCCGCCAAGGGACGCGCCATCGCGCTGAAGGGCGACGCTGCCACCGCCGAGGATTACGCCCAATATGGCGAGCTCTTGATCATGGCCGCCGGCGGCTATGTCTCGCCCGAGGCGGAAAGCGCGCTGGCCCGCGCGCTGGAGCGCGACGGGCGCAACGGTCCGGCGCGCTATTACTGGGGGCTGATGATGGCCCAGACCGGCCGGCCCGACATCGCCTTCCGCATCTGGGAGGAGACCCTGCGCATCGGGCCCGCCGACGCCTATTGGATCGCGCCGATCCGCGCCCAGATCGAGGATCTGGCGTCGCGCGCCGGGGTGAAATACCAGCTGCCGCCGGCGATGGGCGGCGCGCCGATGCTGGCCGGTCCCAGCGCCTCGGACGTCGAGGCGGCGGCGGGGATGAGCGCCGAGGACCGTCAGGACATGATCCGCGGCATGGTCGGCCGGCTTTCCGACCGGCTGGCGAGCGAGGGCGGCAGCCCGGCCGAATGGGCGCGGCTGATCGGTGCGCTCGGCGTGCTGGGCGAGACCGACCGCGCCCGGTCGATCTACCAAGAGGCGCTGCAGACCTTCGCCGAGGACACCGCCGCGCTGCAACAGATCGAGGCCGCGGCCCGCAACGCGGGTGTGGCCGAGTGATCCTGGACGATTTCGCAGATTTCGCCGCCGCGCTGCCGCCGATGTCGGCGCTGATCGGGCTCGATCTGGGCGACAAGACCATCGGGGTGGCGGTGTCGGACCGCATCGGCGCCGTGGCCAGCCCGCTGGAGACGATCCGGCGCAAGAAGTTCACCCTGGACGCCGCCCGGCTGCTGGAGATCATCGCCGACCGCGAGGTCGGCGGCATCCTGCTGGGGCTGCCGCGCAACATGGACGGCAGCGAGGGGCCGCGCTGTCAGTCGACCCGCGCCTTCGCCCGTAACCTGTCGCGGCTGACCGAGCTGCCGATCGGCTTCTGGGACGAGCGGCTGAGCACGGTGGCGGCCGAACGGGCGCTGCTGGAGGCGGATACGTCGCGAAAGCGTCGCGCCGAGCTGATCGACAACGTCGCGGCCAGCTATATCCTGCAGGGGGCGCTGGACCGGATGCGCCACATGAGGGCGGAAGGCTGAGCATGGAAGATCACCCCTGGAGCCGCGACGAGGTCGAAAGCCCCTGTGTGCGGATCTGCCTGATGCATCCGACCGAACGGATCTGCACCGGCTGCTTTCGCACGCTGGACGAGATCGCGCGCTGGTCGCAGATGACGGCGCAGGAGCGCCGCGCGGTGATCGCCGCCCTGCCCGCCCGCGCGCCGCAGCTGAGCCGCCGCCGCGGCGGCCGCAGCGGACGCGCGACGACCTGAGCCCCCCGAAGCCCTGAGCCCTGAGCCCTGAGCCCTGACACCCTGACGCCCGCCCCTGATGGCGCTTCCTGCGGAAGCGCCAGGCCTCCGGCGGAGGTATTTGGGCCAAGATGAAACGGCCCGGATGAAACGGCAGGCGCCTTCGGTGGCGCGCCCGCCGTCCTGAATAGGCACGCCGTTACCAGCCCATCGCCTTGCGCAGCATGTTGAGCGCCACCACGATCAGGAAGACGGCGAAGATGCGCTTGAGCGGCTTGGGGTCCAGCGCATGGGCCAGTTTCACCCCCAGCGGCGCCGTCGTCAGCGTCATGGCGATCACCACCAGGAAGGTCGGGATATTGACCGCGCCGATGCTGAACGGCGGCCGCGCCGCCGGGTCGATCGACAGCAGCATGAAGCCCAGCACCGAGGGCACCGCGATAATCACGCCGAAGCCCGCCGCGGTGGCCACGGCGCGGTGGATCGGGGTGCCGTGCAGGCTCATCAGCGGCACGCCGAAGCTGCCGCCGCCGATCCCCATCAGCACCGACAGAAAGCCCACCACCGGCGACAGCGCCGCGCGTTTGACCCCCTTGGGCATGGTCTCGCCCAGCCGCCACTCTGCCCGGCTCAGCCCCATGTAGAGGCCGATCGCCAGCGCCAGCACGCCGAACAGCCCCTGCAGCGTCGAGGAGCGCAG
>JBFXGQ010000347.1:0-5462 GCA_050177915.1 Pseudodonghicola sp.
CGGCTCTGGGTGCCGAAGCTGTCGTCGACATCGACCACGAAGGGCACCTCTTCGAAGGCCTGGCGGATCCGCCGCGCCGCCTCGCGCCGGGTGTCGGCATCGGGCCCGTAGACCTCGGCCAGCAGGGTGGCGATCACCGGCGGCCCCGGGGGCGGTTCGACCGTCTTCAGCACGGTGCCGGCGGGCACCGCCAGCGCGGTGATCCGCTCGCGGATATCCAGCGCAATGTCGTGGCTGGTGCGCTCCCGCTCGCCCTTGGGCATCAGGTTGATCTGCAGATCGCCCTGCTCGGGGTTGGCGCGCTGGTAGTAGTGGCGCACCAGACCGTTGAAGTTGAACGGCGCCGCCGCCCCGGCATGGGTCTGGATCGACACCACCTCGGGCAGCTCCATCACCACCCGGGCGACCTCCTGCGCCACCGCGTCGGTGGCCTCGACCGACGCGCCCTCGGGCAGGTCGATCATCACCGCCAGTTCCGACTTGTTGTCGAAGGGCAGCAGCTTGACGGTCACGTCCTTGGTGTAGAAGGCCGCCATCGAGCCGAAGCTGAGCCCGGCCGCCACCAGAAGGAACAGCCCCGAGCGCCCCTTGGTCTTGAGGATCGGGCGCGCCACGGCGGTGTAGATCTTGCCCAGACGGCCGCCATGGGCGCCGCCCTCGTGCACATGGGTCGGCGCGCGGCCGGCGATCTTCAGCATCAGCCAGGGGGTGATGATCACCGCCACGAAGAAGGAGAAGATCATCGCCGCCGAGGCATTGGCCGGGATCGGCGACATATAGGGCCCCATCATGCCCGACACGAAGAGCATCGGCAGCAGCGCCGCCACCACGGTCAGCGTGGCGACGATGGTGGGGTTGCCCACCTCGGCCACGGCGCGGATCGCCTTGCTGGCGCGGTCGGCCTTGTCGGGCATGCCCCAGTGGCGGGCGATATTCTCGATCACCACGATGGCGTCGTCGACCAGGATACCGATCGAGAAGATCAGCGCGAACAGCGACACCCGGTTCAGCGTATAGCCCATGACCCAGGCGGCAAACAGCGTCAGCAGGATGGTCACCGGGATCACCACCGCCACCACGATGCTTTCGCGCCAGCCGATGGCGAAGAGCACCAGCGCCACGATCGACAGCGTCGCCAGGCCGAGGTGGAACAGCAGCTCGTTGGCCTTCTCGTTGGCGGTCTCGCCATAATCGCGGGTGACCTCGACGGCCACATTCTCGGGGATCAGGTTCTCTTCCAGCAGATGCACCCGGTGCAGGATCTGCTCGGCCACCACCACCGCATTGGCGCCGGCGCGCTTGGCCACCGCCAGGGTCACCGCCGGCGAGCGGCGCAGGCTGCCATCCTCGTTGCGGCTGACATTGGCGACGATCTTGTCCGAGGTGTCGGGGACAAAGCTGATGTCGGCCACGTCACGCACATAGACCGGGCGGTTGTCGCGGGTGGTCAGCAGCAGGTTGCCGATCTCGGCCGGGGCGCGCAGGGTTTCCCCCGCCACCAGCGGGATCTGCTCGCCGCGGTCGCGGACAGTACCGGTGGAAAACGCCTCGTTCGCCGCCTGCACCTTGCCGGCCAGCTGTTGCAGCGTCACCCCGAACAGCGCCAGCCGGTCGGGATCGGGGGCGATGCGGATGGCGTCGGGGCTTTCGCCGACGATATAGGTCAGGCCGACGTCCTGGATCTTGGCCATCTCGACCTGCAGCTCGCGCGCGACGCGGGTCAGGTCGTTGGCGGTCATCCCCTCGGCCCCCGGCTTCGGGGTCAGCGTCAGCGACACGATGGCCACGTCGTCGATGCCGCGGCCGACGATCAGCGGCTCGGAGATGCCGACCGGGATGCGGTCCATATTGGCGCGCACCTTGTCATGCACCCGCAGGATCGCGGAATCTGCCGAGGTGCCGACCAGGAACCGGGCGGTGACCATGGCGTAATCGTCCATCGAGGTGGAATAGACATGCTCCACCCCGTTGATGCCGCGCACGATGGTCTCCATCGGCTCGGTCACCAGCTTGGCGGCATCCTCGGCCCTGAGACCCGGCGCCTGGATATGGATATCCACCATCGGCACCGAGATCTGCGGCTCTTCCTCGCGCGGCAGGCTGATCAGCGCCACCAGCCCCACCATCAGCGCGGCGAGGATCATCAGCGGCGTCAGCGGCGAACGGATAAAGGTGCGGGTCAGGCCGCCGGCGATGCCGAGGCCCTTCTTGCCCTCGGGGGCGTCAGTCATTGCCGGTCACCACCCTGTCAGCCTCGGTCACGCCGCTGAGGATCTCGACCATCGGCGCGCCGTCGATCTCGACGGCCTCGCCCGGCACCACGGCGCGATGCACCACCGCGCCATCGGCGCCGCGCACCATGACGAAATCCAGCCCCATCCGGGTGATCAGGCTGGCCGCCGGCACCAGCAGCGCCGCGCGCTGGCCGACCGGCAGGCTGACCAGCACCCGGGCGTTGACGAAATCGCTGCTCATCCCCTCGACCACGACATCGGCGATGACCCGGCCGTTGTCGATCTCGGGATAGACCTTGGCCAGCCGGCCGGGACGGTCGGCGCCATCGGTGCCGATGCGGATATCCATGCCCTCATGCAGGAAGGGCGCATGGCGTTCCGGCACCGCCAGCCGCAGGAAGAAGCCGCCGCCGCCGATCTGGGCGATGGTCTCGCCCGCCAGCATCACCGTGCCGCGGGTCACCGGCACCTCCAGCACCTTGCCGGCGATCGGCGCCAGCACCGCCCCCTCGGCGGCCTGTTCCTCGATCACCCGCTTGTTGCCGACCGCGGCCGCGATCTGGTTCTGCAGCACATCGACCTGGGTGCGCAGGTTGTCGAGCTGCTGGCTGGTGATCACCCCGCGCTCCTGCAGGTTCTCGCCGCGCGTCAGCTCGGTCCGGGCGTTGTCCAGCTGCGATTGCAGCGCGTCGATATTGCCCTGCGCCGCCTCAAGCTGCAGCGCCAGCTTGGGGTCGTGGATGGTGGCGATCACCTGCCCCTCGGAGACATCGCTGCCCTCGGTCACCTCGACCGAGACCAGCGTGCCGCCGATCCGCGAGCGGGCGGCGATCAGATCGCGTGTCTCGACCCGGCCGAACACGGCCTTCCATTCGGTGATCTCGCGCCGCTCAACGGCCTGTTCGGCCGCCATGGCCGCCAGTCCCGACCCGAAAACCGCCAGCGCAGACGCCAAAATGAACTTACGCATCACCACTCCTTACTGCCGCCGTATCGGTTCCATACGAATGCACAGCGTGGAATGTTTTGCAATCCCGCGCACGGCAGCGACCGCCCCGCGCGCCGATACGCCGCGCCGGGTCGGGCGCCCGGCCAGGCGGCGGCCAGGCTGCGGTTATTTCGTCAGAATAAGCTTGCCCGCGCGGGTGATGCGCAGGGTATAGACCTGATCGCCCAACGCGATATGGGCCAGGTTTCCACCCGCCGTCAGCTCTTCGGCCCGATGGGCCGGGACGAGCTGCGACGGCGTGCTGTGGACGGTCTCGGTGCTGTGAATGGTCATCGCCAGATCCTCGCTTCGGTCTCGATACGGTCGATCACGGCGTCCACGGAGAGCCCGGGCCAAAGCCCGGCGTCTGCCAGAATGGTCCAGAGCTCGCCCCGCGTCGGGGCGTCGGTGCCGGCCTGCCTGTCGCAGAGAAGCCGGGTGTCGGTCGGGCTGTGCATGGGCGCGTTCCCTTGTCCTGCGGCTGGCTGACCCGGAGAGACCGGACTGGCTGGGTGAAGCCGATATCTGACAAAAAGACTCCGCATTGTCAATCCGAGTATTTTAGTCAGATAAAAGTACCAACGTCACCCCGGCGGCCCTGCCCGCACATGCGGCAACAGCGGCGCCCATCTGGTCGCCGACGACTCGCGCACCGCCCTGCCCCGCCGGCCATCGGACCGCCAAAGCGCCACGGCGCCGCGTCAAACCCGCCGATGCGCCGCTAATCCGCTTTTCCAGCCCGGCGAATTTCTATAGGCCGGGAACGCGAGTTTCAGCCATCCCGAGGACGGAGGACCAGACCTTGACCACGACCCCCAGCCTTATCGCCCCCGCAGGCGCCATTCCGGCGGATCTGGCCGCCCCGATGCAGGCGCTGGCCCGCGTCGCCGCCGATCTGGCCCTGACCATCGCCCGCGGCCCGCTGGGCGGCGGCTCGCTGGCCGCCGAGGTCGGCAGCAACACCGACGGTGACAACCAGAAGGCGCTGGACGTGATGGCCGACGAGGCCTTCGCCGCCGCCCTGCCCGGCACCGGCATCCGCTGGTACGCCTCCGAGGAGCAGGACGAGGTGGTCGAGATCGACCCGGAAGGCGCCCTCGGCCTCGCCATCGACCCGCTGGACGGCTCGTCCAACATCGACGTCAACGTCTCGATCGGCACCATCTTCTCGATCCGCCCGGCACAGGCCGGCGGCGCCGAGACCTTCCTGCGCCCGGGTCGCGAACAGCTGGCCGGCGGCTACGTCGTCTACGGGCCGATGACCGCGCTGGTGGTGACCTTCGGCGCCGGCGTGCTGACCTTCGTGCTGGATCCCGAGGACCGGGTGTTCAAACCGGTCGCCAGCCCCAAGCCGATTCCGGCCGCGACCAAGGAATTCGCCATCAACGCCTCGAACGCGCTGCGCTGGGAGGCGCCGGTGCAGGCCTATGTCACCGATTGCCAGAAGGGCGAGGCCGGGCCGCTGGGCAAGACTTTCAACATGCGCTGGGTCGCCTCGCTGGTGGCCGAAACCCACCGCATCCTGTCGCGCGGCGGCGTCTTCCTCTACCCGTCCGACAGCCGCAAGGGCTACGAGGCCGGCCGGCTGCGCATGGTCTACGAATGCGCCCCGATCGCGCTGCTGATCGAACAGGCCGGCGGCCGCGCCACCACCGGCCGGGCGCCGCTGCTGGATCAGGTGCCCGACAAGCTGCACGCGCGCACCCCGCTGGTCTTCGGCTCGACCGAAGAGGTGGACCGCATCACCACCTATCACACCGGCGCGACATAACCCCACCGCTCCAGCGGGGGCGCCGCCCCCGCACCCCCGGGAGTATTTCGGGCAAGAAGAAGAGGCGCGCTCCCGAACCGCGCCCTGGGCCCTGGGCCCGGCTGGTCCGCGCCCTTCTTCTTCTCTTCGCAGAAATACTCCGGGGGGAGGCCGCAGGCCGGGGGGCAGCGCCCCCCTTCCGGCCTGGACCTCAAGGATTTCCGGTTGCCATTCCCGGTTGCCATTCACATATGCGAATGCGACCATAGAGTCGGGAGCATCCGGCCAGGAGGAGACAGGATCATGGAGATCACACGACGCCACTTTCTGCATGGCGCCAGCGCCGGGCTGGCGCTGACCGGGCTGGGGGCGCCGCGGCTCTGGGCTGCGACCGATGTCAGCTTCGGCAGCATGCGGGTACAGACCCTGTCGGACGGCCATCTGGTGCTGCCGGCGGATTTCATCTTCGGCCCGATGCCGCAGGATCAGC
>JBFXGQ010000348.1:0-5456 GCA_050177915.1 Pseudodonghicola sp.
GAGCTCTATGCCAGCGCGGAGAGCGACGCCGTCATCGGCAAGGTGACCTCGGGCGGCTTCGGCCCCAGCGTGGGGGCGCCGGTCGCCATGGGCTATGTCCCCGCCGATCTGGCCGCGCCCGGCACCGTGCTGTTCGGCGAGCTGCGCGGCAAGCGGCTGCCGCTGACCGTCGCTGCGCTGCCCTTCGTGCCCGCCAGTTTCAAACGTTGAACCCGTCCACATCCCGTCTCTGAGAGGAAGAGCACAGATGAAATACACCGAAGAACATGAATGGCTGCTGCCCGAGGGCGATCTGATCGTCGTCGGCATCACCGCCCATGCCGCCGAGCAACTGGGCGATGTGGTCTTCGTCGAGCTGCCCGAGGTCGGCACCGAGGTGAACCGCGAGGAAGAGGTCGTGGTGATCGAGAGCGTCAAGGCGGCCTCGGACATCCTGGCGCCGCTCGACGGTGAGATCGTCGAGGTGAACGAGGCCATCGTCGAGAACCCCGGGCTGGTCAACGAGGACCCGCTGGGCGACGCCTGGTTCTTCAAGATGAAGCCCAGCGATCTGTCGCAGATGGACGATTACATGGACGAGGCCGCCTATAAGGACTTCATCGGCTGAGCTCCGCGCCGGCCGGGCGACGCCCCGCGGCGCGCGCCCGGCGGCCCCGCTTGCCTGTCCTTCCCTTGAGGGGGGAGGGGGCGTGGATGGCGGAGGCCGCGCGCCGCGGCGCCGCGCCGGCGCCGGCGTCGGCGGCAGGAGCCTCCGGCGGGAGTATTTGAAGCGAGAAGAAGCGCGGACGGGGGCAGTGTCCCGGTCCGCCGCACAGCAGCGACAACAGGCGGAGGCGCGCATGCGCCGTCGTCCCGCCCCTGGGGATAATGGAATGACCTATACGCCCACCGACTATCAGCCCTATGATTTCGCCAACCGGCGCCACATCGGCCCCTCGCCCCGCGAGATGGAGGAGATGCTGCAGGTGGTCGGCGCCGACAGCCTCGAGGCGCTGATCGCCGCGACCGTGCCGGAGGCGATCCGCCAGGCGGCGCCGCTGGATCTGGGCGCGCCGAAATCCGAGCGCGAGCTGCTGTGGCACCTGCGCCAGGTGGCGGGGAAGAACAAGGTTCTGACCTCGCTGATCGGGCAGGGCTATCACGGCACGGTGACGCCGCCGGCGATCCAGCGCAACATTCTGGAAAACCCGGCCTGGTACACCGCCTATACCCCCTATCAGCCCGAGATCAGCCAGGGCCGGCTCGAGGCGCTGCTGAACTACCAGACCATGATCAGCGATCTGACCGGGCTGGAGATCGCCAATGCCTCGCTGCTGGACGAGGCGACCGCCTGTGCCGAGGCGATGACCATGGCGCAGCGCATCGCCAAGTCCAAGGCCACCGCCTTTTTCGTCGACGAGAATTGCCACCCGCAGAATATCGCGGTGATCCAGACCCGCGCCCGGCCGCTGGGGATCGAGGTGATCGTAGGGGCGCCGGAGGCGCTGGAGGCCGACAAGGTGTTCGGCGCGCTGTTCCAATATCCCGGCACCTACGGCCATCTGACCGATTTCACCCCGCTGATCGCGGCGCTGCATGCGGCGAAGGCGGTGGCGGTGATGTCCGCCGACCCGATGGCGCTGACCCTGTTGAAGGAGCCCGGCGCGATGGGCGCCGATATTGCGGTGGGCAGCGCCCAGCGGTTCGGCGTGCCGATGGGCTATGGCGGTCCGCACGCCGCCTATATGGCCACCAAGCAGGCGCATGCCCGCGCCATGCCGGGCCGTCTGGTCGGCGTCAGCGTCGACAGCCACGGCAACCGCGCCTACCGGCTGTCGCTGCAGACCCGCGAGCAGCACATCCGGCGCGAGAAGGCGACCTCGAACGTCTGCACCGCGCAGGCGCTGCTGGCGGTCATGGCCTCGATGTACGCGGTGTTCCACGGCCCCGACGGGCTGCGCGCCATCGCCCAGCGGATCCACCGCAAGACTGTGCGGCTGGCCCGCGGGCTGGAGGCGGCGGGCTTCAAGGTGGAGCCGAAGCAGTTCTTCGACACCATCACGGTGGATGTGGGGCTGCTGCAGCGCGGCGTGCTGCAATCGGCGGTGCGCGAGGGGGTGAACCTGCGCCGTGTGGGCGAGACCAAGGTGGGCATCACCGTCGACGAGCAGACCCGCCCGGCCACCATCGAGGCGGTCTGGCGCGCCTTCGGCATCATCCTGAGCACCGATGAGGTAGAAAGCGAATACCGGCTGCCTGAGGCGCTGCTGCGGGAAAGCTCCTATCTGGATCACCCGATCTTCCACATGAACCGGGCCGAGACCGAGATGATGCGCTATATGCGCCGTCTCGCCGACCGCGACCTGGCGCTGGACCGGGCGATGATCCCGCTGGGCTCCTGCACCATGAAGCTGAACGCGGCGGCCGAGATGATGCCGATCTCCTGGCCGGAGTTCGCCCAGCTGCATCCCTTCGTGCCGGCAGACCAGGCCGAGGGCTATGCCGAGCTGATCGGCAACCTGAGCGAGACGCTGTGCCAGATCACCGGCTATGCCGCCTTCTCGATGCAGCCGAATTCGGGCGCGCAGGGGGAATATGCCGGGCTGCTGACCATCGACGCCTGGCACCGGTCGCGCGGCGATCATCACCGCAAGACCTGCCTGATCCCGGTCAGCGCCCATGGCACCAACCCGGCCAGCGCCCATATGGTCGGCTGGCAGGTGGTGCCGGTGGCGGCGGCGGAGAACGGCGATATCGACCTCGACGATTTCCGGGCCAAGGCGGCGCAATATGCCGATACGCTGGCGGCCTGCATGATCACCTACCCCTCGACCCACGGGGTGTTCGAGGAGACCGTGCGCGAGGTCTGCGAGATCACCCATGAGCACGGCGGTCAGGTCTATATCGACGGCGCCAACATGAACGCCATGGTCGGGCTGGCGCGGCCCGGCGATGTCGGCGGCGACGTCAGCCACCTGAACCTGCACAAGACCTTCGCCATTCCGCACGGCGGCGGTGGCCCCGGCATGGGTCCGATCGGGGTGAAGGAGCATCTGGTGCCCTTCCTGCCCGGCCATCCGCATACCGGCGGCACCGAGGGGCCGGTCTCGGGCGCGCCCTATGGCTCGGCCTCGATCCTGGCGATCAGCTGGGCCTATTGCCTGATGATGGGCGGCGAGGGGCTGACCCAGGCGACCCGGGTGGCGATCCTGAACGCCAACTATATCGCGGCGCGGCTGGAAGGGGCCTATCACGTGCTGTTCCGCGGCAAGTCGGGCCGGGTGGCGCATGAATGCATCATCGACACCCGCCATTTCGCCGACACCGCCGGGGTGACGGTGGACGACATCGCCAAGCGGCTGGTCGATTGCGGCTTCCATGCGCCGACGATGAGCTGGCCGGTCGCCGGCACGCTGATGATCGAGCCGACCGAGAGCGAGACCAAGGCCGAGCTCGACCGCTTCTGCGACGCCATGCTGGCGATCCGGGCGGAGATCGCCGATATCGAGGAGGGCCGGATGGCGGCGGAGAACAACCCGCTGAAGAACGCCCCCCATACGATGGAGGACCTGGTGCGCGACTGGGATCGGCCCTACAGCCGCGAACAGGGCTGTTTTCCGCCGGGCGCCTTCCGGGTGGACAAGTACTGGCCGCCGGTCAACCGGGTGGACAACGCCTTCGGCGACCGCCATCTGGTGTGCATCTGTCCGCCGGTCGAAAGCTACGGCGAGGCGGCGGAATAGGATCGGGCGGGCCTTCGGGCCCGCCTTTTCTTTTCGGGCGCAACAGCACGAAGCCCGGGCGCAACGCCCGGTGCGGCGCCGCCGCGGGCGGCCGGTCGGCAGGTGATTCGCTTGCCGATGCCGCGGCGCCGCGCGGCGGTGGCGCGGCTGCGACGTTTTGCCGGCCACCGGATGCGCCGATTCCCGCCCTGATTTCAGATCATCCGGTGAAGTCGTCAGACGATATGAGCCGTTGTTTTGCTTGGCGAAATTCCCTTCCGCATGAAGCCGGCGCGGGGCGAGGGAGAAAAACTCTGCGATTTTCGTGGGATGCGGGTCGTGACCTGTCGTCAACGCACTGGACATTCCCGCCGTCGCCGCGCAGTCTTTGCCGCGACGACTGTAGCCGGCCGGACTGCCGGCGGGACGGGAGGGAGAGCCGAAATGAACATGTCATTCACCATTCGCGAGGAGAACGCCAAGCTGCTGGAGCGGGTCCGCGACCTGATCCGCAACGAGGCGATGCCGCTGGAGGAGGAGTATCACGCCGAGATCGCCAAGGGCGACCGCTGGCAATACACCGAGCGGCAGGCGGAGATCCTGGAGGGGCTGAAGTCCAAGGCCAGGGCCGAGGGGCTGTGGAACTTCTGGCTGACCGACAGCGCCCGCGGCTTCGGCCTGAGCACGGTGGAATACGCCTATTTCGCCGAGGAGATGGGCAAGACCCCGCTGGGCGCCGAGATGTTCAACTGCTCCGCCCCCGACACCGGCAACATGGAGGTGCTGGAGCGCTACGGCACCGAGAAGATGAAGGACCAGTGGCTGAAGCCGCTGCTGGCCGGCGAGATCCGCTCGGCCTATCTGATGACCGAACCCGATGTCGCCAGTTCGGACGCCACCAATATCTCGATGTCCTGCGTGCGCGACGGCGACCATTATGTGCTGAACGGCGAGAAATGGTGGTCCTCGGGCGCCGGCGACCCGCGCTGCAAGGTCTATATCACCATGGTGAAGACCGGCGGCGAGGAGACCCCCAAGCACCAGCGCCATTCGATGATCGTGGTGCCGGCCGAAACTCCGGGCGTCGAGATCCTGCGCGCGATGGAGGTCTACGGCCATGACGACGCGCCGCACGGCCATATGCATATCCGCTTCACCAACGTGCGGGTGCCGGCGGAAAACCTGCTGGTGGGCGAGGGCAAGGGCTTTGAGATCGCGCAGGGCCGCCTCGGGCCGGGCCGCATCCACCACTGCATGCGCGCCATCGGCCAGGCCGAGATCGCGCTGGAACGGATGTGCAAACGCGCGATGCAGCGCGAGGCCTTCGGCAAGAAGCTGGCGCAGCTGGGCGCCAACTACGACATCATCGCCGAATGCCGGATGGAGATCGAGATGGCCCGCCTGCTGTGCCTCAAGGCGGCCTGGTACATGGATCAGGGCGACGCCCGCGCCGCGGCGCCCTGGATCAGCCAGATCAAGGTGGTGGCGCCGCGCACCGCGCTGAAGGTGATCGACGAGGCGGTGCAGATGTTCGGCGGCGCCGGCGTGTCGCAGGATACGCCGCTGGCCATCGCCTGGACCCATGTGCGCACCCTGCGCCTGGCCGACGGCCCCGACGCGGTGCACCGCCGGCAGGTGGCCCGGACCGAGCTGAAGAAATACACCCAGGAAAAGGTCTGAGCGGCACGCCGCACCGGCCGACATGCGAACGGGCGGTCCCTCGGGGCCGCCCGTCTGCGTTCATGCCGGTCGGGT
>JBFXGQ010000349.1:0-5423 GCA_050177915.1 Pseudodonghicola sp.
TTGCCGGTGATGTCCCAGATCGCCTTGCCGAAGCGGCGCGCCTCTTTCAGCCAGTCGTTGTATTCCGGCGTGTTGACGGTGGGCAGACGGCCCCAGCAGGAGAAATCCTTGCGGTTGATCACGCCCTTGGCGCCCAGCCCCATGACGAACTCGCGCTTGTCCTCATCCGAGATCACACCGATGGCATTGGCGCCGGCGGTGTTGATCAGCTGGATCGCGAAGGAGCCCAGACCGCCCGAGGCGCCCCAGACCAGAACGTTCTGGCCCGGCTTCAGCTCATGCGGGTGGTGGCCGAACAGCATGCGATAGGCGGTGGCCAGCGTCAGCGTGTAGCAGGCGCTTTCCTCCCAGGTCAGATGCTTCGGCCGCGGCATCAGCTGCTGCGCCTGCACCCGGGTGAACTGGGCGAAGGAGCCATCCGGCGTCTCATAGCCCCAGATCCGCTGCGAAGGCGAGAACATCGGGTCGCCGCCGTTGCATTCCTCGTCGTCGCCGTCGTCCTGGTTGCAGTGAATCACCACCTCGTCGCCGACTTTCCAGCGCTTGACCTTGTCGCCCACCGCCCAGACGATACCGGCGGCGTCGGAGCCGGCGATGTGATAGGGCTGCTTGTGACCGTCGAAGGGGCTGACGGGTTTGCCCAGTGCCGCCCAGACGCCGTTGTAGTTCACGCCGGCGGCCATCACCAGCACCAGCACTTCATGGCTGTCTAGGGTGGGGGTATCGACGACTTCCAGCTGCATGGCGGTATCGGGCTCGCCATGGCGTTCCTTGCGGATGGCCCAAGCATACATCTGCTTCGGCACAAAGCCGAGCGGAGGCATTTCGCCCATCTCATACAGGTCTTTTTCGGGCGCCTCATACGGCGCGATACCGCCGTTGGTGTCCAAAGCCATGTCGGCCTCCTTCCATGTCCGCTGTGCCGCGATGCAGAATCGCGGCTCTGAGGCTGGATACTAACGGCCGCGCAACAATGCAATACAACAAGTTGCGATTTTGAAATTTTATGACCTCGCAGGCGCAGCATTTGCCTCAATAATCGGCGCTGCACCCGCAAAAAGCCCGGTTCCGCCAAGATCGCCGGAGAGGTGGAGCGAAGGCCGACAGCCTCCTGCCCGGCTTGACCGTCCCCCGCCCCACCCCACAGCCCCGGCAACAGCCCAGGAACCGGGCAACCGAGGCCCCGCCCCGCGCCCTTGCGGCACCTTGCGGGCATGCCGCGTCGCAGCGAATTGACATGGGCCGAAAATTACGATTTAGAACTCCAAAGCGAAATATTATTGCGGCCCTGACTCAAGAGGTTCCCGATGACGCAGATGCAGAAAGACCGCCCCTGGCTGATCCGCACCTATGCCGGCCATTCCACGGCGAAAGCCTCGAACGCGCTCTACCGCAGCAACCTGGCCAAGGGTCAGACCGGCCTGTCGGTGGCCTTCGACCTGCCGACCCAGACCGGCTATGACAGCGACCACAAGCTGGCGCGCGGCGAGGTCGGCAAGGTCGGCGTGCCGGTCTGCCATCTGGGCGACATGCGGATGCTGTTCGACCAGATCCCGCTGGAACAGATGAACACCTCGATGACGATCAACGCCACCGCCCCCTGGCTGCTGGCGCTCTACATCGCGGTGGCCGAGGAACAGGGCGCCGATATTTCCAAGCTGCAGGGCACCGTCCAGAACGACCTGATCAAGGAATACCTCAGCCGCGGCACCTATGTCTGCCCGCCGAAGCCGTCGCTGAAAATGATCGCGGACGTGGCCGAATACTGCTATCGCAACGTGCCGAAATGGAACCCGATGAACGTGTGTTCCTATCACCTGCAAGAGGCCGGCGCGACGCCCGAACAGGAACTGGCCTTTGCCCTGTCGACCGGCATCGCGGTGCTGGACGAATTGCAGCCGCGCGTTCCGGCCGAGGATTTCCCGGCCATGGTCAGCCGGATTTCGTTCTTCGTGAATGCCGGTATCCGCTTCGTCACCGAAATGTGCAAGATGCGCGCCTTTGTCGATCTGTGGGACGAGATCTGCGAACAGCGCTATGGCGTCGCCGATCCGAAGTTCCGCCGATTCCGCTATGGCGTCCAGGTCAATTCGCTGGGCCTGACCGAACAGCAGCCGGAAAACAACGTCTATCGGATCCTGATCGAAATGCTGGCGGTGACGCTCAGCAAAAAGGCCCGCGCCCGCGCGGTGCAGCTGCCGGCCTGGAACGAGGCGCTGGGTCTGCCGCGCCCCTGGGACCAGCAATGGTCGATGCGGATGCAGCAGATCCTGGCCTATGAAACCGATCTGCTGGAATACGGCGATCTTTTCGACGGCAACCCGGTGGTCGATGCCAAGGTCGAAGAGCTGAAACAGGGCGCCCGCGCCGAACTGGCCAACCTCGATTCCATGGGCGGCGCGATTTCGGCAATCGATTACATGAAAGCCCGGCTGGTCGATTCCAATGCCGACCGGCTGAACCGGATCGAAAAGAACGAAACCATCGTCGTCGGCGTCAACAAATGGACCGAGGGCGAAGCCTCGCCGCTGCAAACCGCGGACGGCGGCATCATGGTGGTCGATCCGGCGGTGGAGCAGGAGCAGATCGGCCGGCTGAACGCCTGGCGCGCCGAGCGCGACGAGGCGGCGGTGCAACGCGCCCTGAGCGCCCTGCGCGAGGCCGCCCGCAGCGGCGCCAATATCATGGAACCCTCTGTCGCCGCGGCGAAAGCCGGCGCCACCACCGGCGAATGGGCCGAGGAAATGCGCCGCGTGCACGGCACCTATCGCGGCCCCACCGGCGTGTCGCGCTCGGTCTCGAACAAGACCGAGGGGCTCGAGGATCTGCGCGCCGCGGTGGATGCGGTCAGCGACCGGCTGGGCCGCCGACTGAAATTCCTGGTCGGCAAACCCGGGCTCGACGGCCATTCCAACGGCGCCGAACAAATCGCCTTCCGCGCCCGCGACTGCGGGATGGAAATCTGCTACGAGGGAATTCGCCTGACGCCGGAAGAAATCATTTCCGCCGCGAAGACCGAAGAACCGCATGTGATCGGGCTTTCGATTCTCTCCGGCAGCCATATTCCTCTGGTTCAGGAGCTAATGGAGCGTCGAAACGAGGCGGGACTTAATCACATTCCCGTGATCGTTGGCGGAATTATTCCCGAAGACGATGCCCGAAAATTAGAAGACATGGGTGTTGCGAAAATCTATACCCCCAAGGATTTCGAGCTAAATGTCATAATGAGCGATATTGTGACCCTGGTGGACTCACAAAAGATTGCCGCCGAGTAAACCAATACTCGAATTTTGGCGCTGATCTGCGTCACCTTGATCGCTATTGTGCCAAAAATGTGCCGACCACTCACCGGCACAGACGTCAATTATATTGGAGAATGCATATGGCGATCGACCTCTCTGGCTTGTCACGGAAGGAATTGCTGGACCTGAGAGCCAACGTGGACAAGGCGCTGAAAGACGCCGAGGTTCGGGAACGCCGCGAAGCGCTGAAAGCCGCAGAGCTGGCCGCAGCCGAATTCGGCTTCTCGCTGGCAGAACTATCCGCGGAAGCCAAGGCGCGCGTCGCTTCGAAACAATCGAAGACGCCGGCGAAATACCGCAACCCCAGTAATCCGGAAGAAACCTGGTCCGGGCGCGGCCGCAAACCGCGCTGGGTGCATGAGGCGCTGACCAGCGGCGCCGATATCACCGACCTGGAAATCTGAACGGGCCTGCCGGACATGACCATTCACATCGGCGCCCAGCCGGGCGAGATTGCCGAAACAGTATTGCTGCCAGGCGATCCCTATCGGGCGAAATGGGCGGCCGAGGAATTCCTGACCGATGTCCGGCAGGTCAATGCAGTGCGCGGGATGCTGGGATTCACCGGCATATGGAACGGGCACCGCGTCACGTTTCAGGGCAGCGGCATGGGGATGCCGTCGCTGTCGATCTACGTGAACGAGCTGATCCGCGATTACGATGTCAGGACATTGATCCGCATCGGATCCTGCGGCGGCATGCAGGATCACGTCGCCCTGCGCGACGTGATCCTGGCGATGACCGCGACCACCGTCAGCTCGCCCTCCTCCACCATTTTCCGCGAGGTGAACTTCGCCCCCTGCGCCGACTGGTCGCTGCTGCGCGCCGCCGCCGCCGCGGCCGAGGCCAAGGGCACGCGCACCCATATCGGCGGCATCTATTCCTCCGACACCTTCTATGACGAACGGCCGGATCTGAACGAACAGATGGTCCGCCACGGCATCCTGGGGGTGGAGATGGAGGCGGCCGAGCTCTACATGCTGGCCGCGCGCTACGGCCGGCGGGCGCTGGCGGTGCTGACCGTCTCCGACCATCTGGGCACCGGCGCGGCGCTGCCTGCGGAACACCGCGAACGCAGCTTCTCAGACATGGTGGAAATCGCCCTGAACGCGGCCTTCGCCGAATCGCACTGACCCCGCCGCGGCCCTAGCGCCCGTGGCTGCGGTCGTAGCCGTTCCGCGGCGGCGGCGCCCAGCCCGCAAGCGCCCCCGCCTCGGGCGCGAAGACCTCGATCAGCAGCGGATGGCAGGCGGCGACATCGCTGGAATGCTCCGCCGAACAATCCCCGCCCGGACAGGAGCTGAGCGCGCCCAGCAGGTCGATCTCGGCGAAGAGCTCCAGATAATCGCCCGGGCGCACCGGGCTCGCCTTCATGAAATACTGCCCGGTGTCGCGACTGAAGCCGGTGCACATGAAGACGTTGAGCACGTCGTGGACATGCGCCTCCGCCTCGGCCAGCGGCAGCCCGGTATGATCCGCCAGGGCGCGTGTCAGGTTGGAATGGCAGCAATGATGATACTGCCCGCCCGACAGCAGATTGTGGGTATAGGGATCGCAGCGGGTGCCGATCACGTCATGCACCGCGCCGCCATGGGGGTCGATGCCATACCAGGACAGCGTATCCGCGGTGATCGTCGCCATCGGGCGCAGGCTGGGAAAACTGCTCCACAGCCGGTCGCCCAGCCGCACATGGCTGCCGTGCAGCGCCCGCGTCTTGCCGGAATAGAACCGCTCGCCCAGGTCACCGGCGTTCCACAGGTTCAGATCGCCCACCTGCGGCCCCTCGATGCTTAAGATGCGAAAGAACTGCCCCGCCGCCACCTCGAAACAGGCGGCCTCCCGCGGCGCGACCAGCACCTCCGCCACCTTGCGCGCGCCCGCCCGCGCCCGTGCATAGAGCGCCAGATCGGGCTGCTGTGGCAGCGTGCTGTTGGGATAGCAGATCACCGGCGCGATGGCACGGCGGGCGTCGGCGTCCGGCGGCGCTTGGGTCATAGCGGGGCTCCTTCGGTTTCCCCCAGCAAACCGCGCCCGGCCCCTCGGCGCAAGCGCCGCCGCCGGCACGCCCCTCGGCCCGGCCTTTTTCTGGCCCCAAATATCCCGGGGGAGGCGCCGCAGGCG
>JBFXGQ010000350.1:0-5410 GCA_050177915.1 Pseudodonghicola sp.
CGTGGATCATCAGCCCGTAGGAGGCGATCAGCAGCACCTCGAAGAAGACGAAGAGGTTGAAGGCGTCGCCGGTCAGGAAGGCGCCGAGGATGCCCATCAGCTGGAACTGGAACAGCGCATGGAAATGCCGCCCCCGGGTGTCCCAGCCCGAGCCGATGGCATAGAGCAGCACCGCCAGCGCCAGCAGCGTGGTCAGCATCACCATCATCGCCGACAGCCGGTCCAGCACCAGCACGATGCCGAAGGGGGCGGGCCAGTCGCCCAGCTCGTAGACCTCGATGCTGCCGTCCATGGCGCGCATCAGCAGCATCACGGCGATCACGTTCAGCAGCACAACCGAGGCGGTCGAGAACACCCGCTGCAGGTCGCGGTGGAAGCGGATCGCCATCAGGATGAAGGGCGCCATCACCGCCGGCAGGACGATGGGTGCGATGATCAGGTTGCTCATGCGTCCTCTCCCTTGGCGGTCTTGTCGGCCTTGTCGGCGGTCATGTCGATGCGGTCATCGCGCGCCGCCAGATAGGAGCTGAGCGCCATCATCACCACCACGGCGGTCATCCCGAAGGAGATCACGATGGCGGTCAGCACCAGCGCCTGGGGGATCGGGTCGGTATAGGTCGTTTCGGCGTATTTGTTCAGGATCGGCGGCTGGTTCAGCGCCAGCCGGCCGGTGGCGAACAGAAACAGGTTCACCGCGTAAGACAGCAGCGACAGCCCGAGGATCACCGGAAAGGTGCGTTGCCGCAGGATCAGGTAGATGCCGCCGGCGGTCAGGATGCCGACCGCGCTGGCCAGAAGGATCTCCATCGCTTCAGTGTCCCTCGTATTCGTTTCGGGCGTCGTCGCGCTCGGGATTGATGTCCATCGGATGGGGGGTGGCGATGCCGGGCTGCCAAGCGTATCGGGCCAGGCTTTGCAGCGCCAGCAGCACCGCGCCCCAGACCGCCAGGAACACCCCCAGATCGAACAGCGCCGCGGTGGCGACCTCGAACTCCTCCAGATAGGGCAGGTGGATGTAGCCGAAGGCGCTGGTCAGGAAGGGCTTGCCGTTGAACCAGGCGCCCATGCCGGTGGTGGCGGCCACCAGCACGCCGGTGCCGATGATGCCGTGATAGGGCAGGCGCTGACGCTCGGCCGCCCAGCCGAAGCCCGAGGCCATGTATTGCATCACCACCGCGATGGCGGCGATCAGGCCGGCGATGAAACCGCCGCCGGGCAGGTTGTGGCCGCGGAAGAAGATATAGGCCGCCACCATCAGCGCGATCGGCATCATCACCCGGGTGGCCACCACCATCATCAGCGGGTGGGCGTCGCCGGCCAGCGGCTTCCACGGCTTGCGGTTCAGCAGGCGCGCGCGCACCCGGCTGCCCAGCACCGCCTCGGTGATGGCGTAGATGATGATCGCGGCGATCCCCAGCACGATGATCTCGCCGAAGGTGTCGAAACCGCGGAAGTCGACCAGGATCACGTTCACCACATTGGTGCCGCCGCCGCCCTTGTAGGAGTTGGCGATGTGATATTCGGAAATCGACGGCATGGCGAAATCGCGGGTCATCAGCGCGTAGATCAGCCCGCCGACGCCCAGGCCGCCGGCGACCGAGATCGCCACGTCGCGCAGCCGGCGGGCCGAGGTGCTCTCTCTCGGGGTGTCCTGCGGCATGAAGTTCAGCGCCAGCAGCAGCAGGATGATCGTCACCACCTCGACCGAGATCTGGGTCAGCGCCAGATCGGGGGCGGAGAGATAGTTGAAGGTCATCGACACGATCAGCCCGGTGACCCCGATCAGCACCAGCGACAGCAGCCGGTTGCGGTGGAAGGCGACGACGCAGAGCGTCGAGCCCACCAGGCAGACCCAGCCCAGCACCGGCATCGCGGTGACCGGCAGCGGCACCCGCGTCTCGGGGCCGAAGCTGCCGGAGCTGAAGGCGTAATAGGCGATCGCCAGGGTGAACAGCAGGAAGATCGCCGCATAGCGGGTCAGCGAGCCGTCGTGCAGCGTGTCGGTGATCCACCGGCTGGCGCGGGTGGCGGCGCGCACGATGGCGTCGAAGATCACCTTGGCCTCGGGGCGGGGCAGGTTGTTCCAGACGCCGAGCGCGCCGCGATAGCCGGCCAGCAGCAGCGCGCCGCCGACCACCGCGCCGACGGACATGTAGAGCGCCGGGGTCAGCCCGTGCCACAGCGCCGGGTGGAAATGCACCGCCGCGCCGGTCACCGCGCCGGCGGCGGCGGTGACGATCGGGGTGGCGAAGACGGTCGGGAACAGGCCGATCAGCACCACCAGCGTCACCAGCACCGCCGGCGGCAGCCACAGGCCGGGGCCCGGATCGTGCGGATGGGCGGGATAGTCGTGGCGCTTCGGCCCGAGGAAGACATGCACGATGTAGCGCAGCGAATAGGCCACCGAGAACAGCGCGCCGAACACCGCCAGCGCCGGGATCAGCAGCGGCGAGCCCGCCCAGCTGGTATGGGTCGCGGCCTCCAGCATCATCTCCTTGGACAGGAAGCCGTTGAAGGGCGGGATACCGGCCATCGACAGCGCCGCGATGCCGGCCAGGGTGAAGGTCAGCGGCATCAGGTGACGCAGACCGCCCAGTTGCTTGATGTCGCGGGTATGGGCGGCGTGATCGACGATGCCCGCGTTCATGAACAGCGCCGCCTTGAAGGTGGCGTGGTGGATGTTGTGAAAGACGGCGGCGATCGCCGCGGCCTCGGTGCCGAAGCCCAGCAGCATGGTGATCAGGCCGAGGTGGCTGACGGTGGAGAAGGCCAGCAGCGCCTTGAGGTCGTCCTTGAAGAGCGCGATCACCGCGCCCAGCACCATGGTGATCAGGCCGATGGAACCGACGATGTAGAACCACAGATCGGTGCCCGCCAGCACCGGCCACATCCGCGCCATCAGGAACAGACCCGCCTTCACCATGGTGGCCGAATGCAGATAGGCCGACACCGGGGTGGGGGCCGCCATCGCATGCGGCAGCCAGAAGTGGAACGGGAACTGCGCCGATTTGGTGAAACAGCCGATCAGGATCAGGATCAGCGCCGGCGCATAGAGCGGCGAGGCCTGGATCAGTTCCTTGTTCTGCAGGATCACGCTCAGATCGTAGGAGCCGACGATATGGCCCAGGATCAGCATGCCCCCGATCATCGCCAGCCCGCCCGAGCCGGTGACCGCCAGCGCCATCCGGGCGCCCTGCCGGCCTTCGGGCAGGTGTTTCCAGAACCCGATCAGCAGGAAGGAGGAAAGCGAGGTCAGCTCCCAGAAAACCAGCAAAAGCAGGATGTTATCGGACAGAACGATACCGACCATGGCGCCCTGGAACAGCAGCAGGAAGGCATAGAACTGTCCCATCGGATCCTCGCGCGACAGGTAGAACCGCGCATAGGTGATGATCAGCAGCCCGATCCCCAGGATCAGCCCCGCGAACAGCAGCCCCAGCCCGTCGAGCCGGAAATTGGCGTTCAGCCCCAGCTGCGGCAGCCAGTCCAGCTGCGCGGTGACGATCTCGCCGCGCAGGACGGCGGGGGCATGGACCAGAAGTCCGATCAGGGCCAGCAGCGTGACGGCCCCGGTCGAGGCCGAGGCGGCGTTGCGTCCGGCGCGGATCAGCAGGGCGGGGAACACGGCGCCGATAAAGGGCAGGGCCGCGATCAGGAACAGGGACAAGTCAGATCTCCAGCGTAGCGGGCGAAAGCGGTTTCATCTTGCCTAAGCAATTTTGTGACGCTGTCCAGTCCCGGAGGGAAACCGGACGGACAGTTTCACGGGGCGATCACGAAATGTTCAGAAGGTGACGCGCCGGCGGGCAGAAGCGGCGACGCGATGGGCGCGGGCCCCGGTCTGGCACGCGTCTGCGCGCGCTCTGGCCTGTGCTGTCATCCGGTCGTCTCCCCCTGTTGTGTCGTCTTTGGACCTGCCGATAGCGCGAATGGCGCGGTTTGTCACCTGCCCGGGGGGCGGACACGCGGCCGCAGCGCGACCGGGGGAGGAGCCATGCGCGCAGGCGGGGTCGGGGCGGCGGCATGAGTCCCTTTGAGGGAGTTCTTGGAGATTTGTGCAATCTATGGTAGTTTTGGCCGCATATTGGACAGCATATTTCCCATCGCTACCGAGGTTCGTCATGAAACGCATTTCGAGTACCGCCCTTGCTTTCGCTCTTTCCATCCCGCTTGTTTTCTTGCCAATCAAGGTCTTGGCCCAGGAGGAGACCGCCGCCGGGCCGATCACCTGCGAGAATGTCCATGACACGGTGAATCGGGCCGAACAGGGCGATCGCTTCAAGCGCACCCTCTGTGCCGATGTCGTCGCGCTGGACCAGATGCTGGTCTACAACCGCTTCGGCAGCTTCAACCCCTATGGCATGATCTATGCGTTGCGCCGCGATGTGGTGGGCACCGGAACCGCGCCGCGTCGGCTGACGGCGGATCAGTGCGACGACAGCCTCGGCATCGAGAGCCATGGCACCGGCCTCGCCGCCGGCGAGGTGCGGCTGCGCGACTGCAAGCGGCCGCGGCCGCTGACGCTGCGGGCCAATGTGGGGGACATCCTGCATGTCCGGCTGACGAACGTCCTGCGGCCGCAGGTGCCGGGGTTCTCCGAAACCTTCTGCAAGACCCCGGCGCAGGCGCCGGGCCAGCCCTATGGCGCCCTGCTGCACGGGGTGCGCGGGGCGGTGTCCGAAGGCAGCAAGACGCAGGTGGCGCATGGCGAGGCCGCCTGCCTGCCGGCGCGGGGCACGCCAGGGTCCGAGGCGGACGGCAACTGGCCCAGAACCCGCGGCGCCAATATGGCGATCCAGGGGCTGACGGCCTTCGGCCTGCGCGATGGCCGGATGGTCGAGGCGCCCGACGCCTGCAAGGGGCTGGCGGCGATCGCGCCGGGGGCCGGCATCGACTGTTATTACATGATCGAGCGCGAGGGGCCGTTCTTCATGGCCAGCACCGGCGCGCCCTCGGGCGGGCAGGGCGATGGCGGCAGCCTGGTGCACGGGCTGTTCGGCGCCGTGATGGCCGAGCCCGAACATTCGCGCTGGTATCGCAGCCAGGTGAGCGCGAGGGCCTTCCGTGAGGTGTGGAAACCGGCCGGCAACGGCGTGCGCCACGCGGTCCGCGGTGCCGATATCGGCGATGCCAGCCGGTACGAGGCGCTGGCGGTCGATCCGGTGTCGCGGCGCAAGTTGCCGCTGCTGAACATGCTGCACCGGGTCGACCCGATGGACCGGGGCACCGCCGCGCTGCGCGAGACGCGGCCGGATGCCTTCTTTGCCGATGGCGTGTTCGAACTGGTCCATTCCGACCTGAACGTCATCGTCCACCGCGGCAAGCGGGACAGCCGGGACAGCCGGGATACCGCGGCACCGCTGAGCTTTCGCGAGTTCTCGGTCTTCTTCCATGACGAGATCAAGAGCTT